>CANRBW010000067.1 GCA_947628975.1 uncultured Oscillospiraceae bacterium
CCGCCGTTGGGCAGGGGGAACATCTGCTGATAGTATCCCTTGCCGCAGGTCCGCTCCCCCACCAGCGGGGCCTGGGCGCTCTCCCGCAGCTGGGCGGCGAAGATCTCGGCGGCGGAATAGCTCTGGGCGTCGATCAGCACCGCCATGGGGAGGTCCACCCGCCGGGCGTCGGCCTGGGCCACCTCCTCCCGGCCTCCCCCGGTCCGGGCGCGGAAGATGGGCCCCTCCCCCAGCAGGCGGTCCAGAGCGCCCACCAGCTCCCCGGCGTACCCGCCGGGGTTGCCCCGCACGTCAAAGAGCAGGGACCGGGCCCCCTGGGCCTCCAGGGCGTCCACTGCCGCCGCGACTTGGGCGGCGCTGCCGGTGACGAAGCCGGTGATCCGCACATACCCCACCCCGCCGGGCATCAGCTCGTAGGCGACCACCCGGTTCTCCGTCCGGGCGGTCCGGATCCGGACCTCCCGCCGGGCCCCGGCGGCGTCCAGCACGGTCAGGGAGACCTCCCGCCCCTCCTGGGCGCGGGTCCCCTCCAGCAGCTCCTGGCGGTTTTCGACGCTCAGGGTCTGGCCGTCGATGGCCACGATCCGCTCCCCCACCGCCAGGCCCGCCCGCTGGGCGGGGCCGCCGGGGGTCAGCTCCTCCACCGTCAGCTCAGGGGAGTCCGGGGTGGCGGAGTAGACCAGCCCCACCCCCACATAGGTGTTCTCCATCACCGCCTGGGACAGGTCGTACTCCCCGGGGGGCAGGTAGAGGGACCACCGGTCCCCCAGGGCCTCCACCGCCGCGGTCAGGGCGGCGTCGGTCACCTGGTCCTCCGGGTAGTCCCCGACGAACTGGTTGCGCATCAGGTCCAGCCCCCGCAGGACGGCAAAACCGCCTCGCCCCAAACGGAGCCAGGCGGTCAGCGCCACCGCCCCCAGGGTCAGCGCCAGGGTGAGGGCGGCGGTGAGGAGAAGGGCCAGGAGGGAAAAACGCTTCCTTCTCATCTCAGTTGTAGGGGAAGCCGGTGTTGTTGATCCACTTCACGTTGGGGTAGTACTTCAGCGCGTCCTGCCGCACGCCGTTGACCCGGACCTCAAAGTGGAGGTGGGGGCCGGTGGAGCGCCCGGTGGTGCCCACATAGCCGATGACCTGGCCCTGCTTCACCACGTCCCCCACCGACACCGCCCGGCGGGACATATGGGCGTAGAGGGTGGAGATGCCGTCCCCCCGGCTGATGACCACATAGTTGCCGTAGGAGCTGTGGTGGGCGCTGGTGAGGACCACCCCGCCGTGGGCGGCGTAGATCTCGGTCCCGGCGGGGGCGCCGCCGATGTCGGTGCCGGAGTGGTTGGCGCTCTTGCCGGTGATGGGGTCCTTCCGGGGGCCGTAGAAGGAGTTGATCTTGACGCAGTTGGCGGGCAGGGGCCAGTAGAAGCCGCTGCCGGGGTCGAACTGATAGGTGTTGCCGCCGCTCTTCTGAGCCTCGGCCATGGCCCGCTGGAGCTCCTTCTCCTTCTGGGCGATCTCGCTGTCCATGGCCTTGGCGGCGGCGTTGAGCTCGTCCAGGGCGGCCTTGGCCTGCTGTTCGTCGGCGGCGATCTCGTTGATGAGGCTCTGGACCTGGGCCTTCTGGGCGGCCAGCTCGCTCCGGGCGGCCTCCTGCTGGGCCCGGGCGTCCTCGGTCTCGGCCTTGGCCGCCTCCAGTTCCTCCTTGGCCTGTTGGAGGGCGGCCCTGGTCTTCTGGAGCTGGTCGCAGACCATGTCGTTATAGTCGGCGATGGAGTTCACCGTGTGGACCTTGTCCAGCAGGTCCTGAAAGCTCTTGGCGGAGAAGAGGATGGACCAGTAGGACACCCGCCCCTCCTTCTCCATGGCCCGGCACTGGCGGCAGAACAGCTCGAACTGAGCCCGCTCCTGGGCCTCGTTCTCCGCCACCTCCGCCTCCTTCTCGGCGATGAGGGCGGCGTACTGCTCCAGCTGGGCGTCCAGGTTGTCGATCTCGTCCTGGATCAGGTCGATCTGCCGCTCCAGGTTGTTCTTGCGGTCGATGGCCTGGCCCTTCTGGGTCTGGATGTCCCCCAGCTGCCTTTGCAGGTCGGTCTTCTGCTGGGCCAGGTCCCTGTTCTTCTGCTTGAGGCTGTCGATCTGGCTCTGGATGGAGCTGACCGAGGCCGCCTGGGCGTTGACCACACTGCTGACCGCCATGCCCACCATGGGGAGGAGCAGCAGCGCGGCCAGCAGGCAGGCCACCAGGGCGGCCAGCCGCTCCCGGCGGCTCTTGGAGGGCCGACGGCCCGCGTTCTTCTTCATGGCCCCGTCCCCCTCACACTCTCAGGAATTTGCGGATGGCCAGCAGCGAGCCCAGCACGCCGATGGCCAGCCCCGCCCCGCAGAAGACCAGCAGGACCATCCCCCAGAGCTGGGAGAAGGGCACCGCCACCAGGAAGCCCAGCTGGCCCGCCGAGCCCATGGCCCCGGCCATCAGGCTGTAGATCCACCACTGGAGGAAGAAGGCGCTGACGGCGCTGAAGCCGCCCAGAAGGGCGCCCTCCATCACGAAGGGCCAGCAGATGAAGCCACTGGTGGCCCCGCACATCCGCATGATGGCGATCTCCTCCCGGCGGTAGAAGGTGGCCAGGCGCAGGGTGTTGGAGATGATGAACAGGCTCACCACCGCCAGCATGGCGATCAGCACCAGGGCGAGGCCGGCGGCCACGTTCCGCACCGCGATCATCCCCTCGGCGATGTTCAGGTCCGCCGAGGTGCTCTCCACGCCGGGGAGGTCCCGCACCTGCTCCACCGTCCGCTCCAGCAGGGAGATGTCGTCCACATGGACCCGGTAGCGGTGCTGGAAGGTGTCCTGGGGCAGGAGGTCGTAGAGCTCGTTCTCCCCCTCCCTCTGGGCCCGGAAGTCCGCCAGAACCTCCGCCCGGTCCACGAACTGCACCTCCCGCACGTTGGCCACGGCGGCGATGGCGCTCTCCAGGGCGCGGGCCTCCGGGTCGGTGAGGCCGTCGTCCACATAGGCCAGAAACTCGTTGTCCCGCTCCAGCTCCGCCAGGTTGGCGTCCAGGTCCACCGCCACCAGGGCGAAGGTGCCCATGATGAGCAGGCAGGCCACGGTGGTGCACACCGCCGCGAAGGACATGAGCCCGTGGCGGAAGATGCTGGTAAAGCCCTCCCGGATAAAATAGCCCAGATTCCATCTGCGGCGGGAGGTCCCTCTCTGTCTGGCCCGGTCCGGGCCGGCCATACGGCCGCGGTCAATCTCCGGCATGGGCTCTCTCCTCCTCGTCCAGGGGCTGGTCCGGGCGCTCCGCCGCCTCCGGCGCGGGCCTGTCGGCCTCCGCCGCGGTCTCCCCCGCGGGGGCGGACTGGTCGGCCTCCGCCGCAGTCTCCTCGGCGGGGGCGGCGTCTACGTCGTCGTCTTCCTCGGCGGGCTCGGCCTCCGCCTCAACTTCCTCGTCGGGGGCGGGCCCGTCAGCGGAGGGGTCTCCGCTCTCAACAGGGGCCGCGTCGTCGTCCCGCGTGCCAGCGGTCGGCTCCTCGGCGGGGACGGCGTCTACGTCGTCGTCTTGCTCGGCGGGGGCGGCGGCCTCGACCTCCGCCTCAGCCTCCTCGGCGGGGGCGGGCTCCTCGGCGGCGAACTCCTCCTCCGGCTCCTCCTCCGCCATGGCCGGGGCGGCCGGGTGGTCGGGGTAGTATCCCCCCGTCTCGTCCCGGAGGATGCGGCCGTCCCGGATGGCGATGACCCGCTTGCCCAGCCGGTCCACCAGGCCCTTTTCGTGGGTGACCACCAGCATGGTGGTGCCCAGGTCGTTGATCTGGGCCAGCAGCTCCATGATCTCCACGCTGAGGCTGGGGTCCACGTTGGCGGTGGGCTCGTCGGCGATGATCATCTCCGGGTTGTTCACCAGGGCGCGGGCGATGGCCAGGCGCTGCTGCTCGCCGCCGGAGAGCTGGCTGGGCAGTTCCCGCTCCTTCCCCGAGAGACCCACCAGCTCCAGCACATAGGGGATGCGCTTGCGCATGGCGTGGGGGGAGGAGCCCACCACCCGCATGACGAAGGCCAGGTTTTCCCAGACCGTCTTGTTGTTCATCAGCCGGAAATCCTGGAACACCACGCCCAAAGTCCGCCGCAGATAGGGGATCTGGCGGCGGTGGATGTTGTTGAGGTTGTAGCCGTTGACCATGACCCGGCCGCTGGTGGCGGCGATCTCGGCGGTCAGCAGTTTGGTGACGGTGGACTTCCCGGAGCCGGAGGGCCCCACCAGAAAGACGAATTCGCCGTCTTCAATGCGGAACGAGACCCCCTTCAGGGCCTCGTTCCCGGTATCGTATGTCTTTGTGACGTCAATGAAGCGTACCATAGGACTCCTCCCGGATCCAATCAGCTGTCGATGCCCCTGGAGACCAGGTATTTCTTGACCATCAGCGCCACCTTGAAGGTGATGGCGTCGTCAAACTCCCGCAGGTCCAGGCCGGTGAGCTTCTTGATCTTCTCCAGCCGGTAGACCAGGGTGTTGCGGTGGACAAAGAGCTTTCGGGCGGTCTCGGAGACGTTGAGGTTGTTTTCAAAGAACTTGTTGATGGTGAACAGGGTCTCCTGGTCCAGGGCGTCGATGGGGTTTTTCTTAAAGACCTCCTGGAGGAACATATCGCACAGGGTGGTGGGCAGCTGGTAGATGAGCCGCCCGATGCCCAGGTTCTCGTAGTTGATGACCGCCATCTCGGTGTTGAAGACCTTGCCCACCTCGATGGCCACGCCGGCCTCCTTATAGGAGCGGCCCAAGTCCCGCAGATGGGCGGCCACGGAGCCGATGCCGATGACGCACTTGACGTGGAGCTCCCCCTCCAGCAGTTCCTGCATCTGGGCGGCCAGACGGTAGAGCTCCTTGCTGTCGGTGTTCTCCTCCAGGGACTTGATCACCGCCACGTCGGTGTCGCTCATGGAGAGGACGAAGTCGTTTTGCTTGTCGGGGAACAGGCTCTGGAGCAGGTCCATGGCGCTGGGCCCCCCCTCCGGGGCGGTGCGGATCAAAAAGGCGGCCCGGAGCTGCTCGCTGGGGAAGTGGAGCTCCCGGGAGCGGATATAGATGTCGCCGGGGAGGATGTTGTCTGAGACGATGCTCTTGACAAAGGTGGCCCGGTCGTGCTTCTCCTCGTAGGAGGCCTTGGCCCCGTTGAGGGCCACGGTGGCCAGACCGCAGACGCTCTGGGCCTCCTCCCCCTCCCCCACCACGAAGGCGGCGTAGTCATAGGAGGTGCTCCAGCCCGACAGGGCGCGGAAGGTCTTCCCCTCCACGCCCACATAGGCGCTCTCATGGCGATTGATGACCTCGGACACCTGGGGCCAACGCTCTCCCACCAAGGCCAGATCCGTGCAGGCGACCACAGCGCCCTCGTTGTCCACCACGCCGATGGGCAGCTTGGTGCAGTCTTTCATTTGCAGGACTACACTCTGGAAGATCCGACTGGACATGGAATCCTCTCCTTAAAATCAATTTCCGTTCCGCCGTTGTGTCCGAAGACGAGAATTACCGAGTATGCCCATTATACAGAATCCGACGGGGGATTTCAATAGCAAATGAAAAAATTTTTGTGAAAAATGACTAAATCCTCTCCCCCCGCAGCAGGGCGACCTCCTCCCCGGTCAGGGGCCGCCACCGGCCCGGCGCCAGGGTCTCGTCCAGGGTCAGCCCGGCCATGGCCACCCGCTCAAGGGCGACCACCGGCTTGCCAAGGCTGGCCATCATCCGCTTGATCTGGTGGTACTTCCCCTCCCGCACCGTCAGCAGGCCGGTGTCCGGCTCCCCGGTGAGCTCCAGCCCGGCGGGGAGGCACACCTGCCCGTCCCCCAGGGTGAGCCCGGCGGCCAGGGCCGCCCGGTCCGCCTGGGTCAGGACCCCGTCCACCCGCACCCGGTAGACCTTGTCCACGTGCCGCCTGGGGGAGAGAAGGGCGTGGGCCAGGGCCCCGTCGTCGGTGAGGAGCAGCAGCCCGGTGACGTCCTTGTCCAGCCGCCCCACCGGGAACACCCCCCGGCGGCGCAGGTCGTCGTCCAGCAGGTCCAGCACCGTCCTCTCCCGGGCGTCCTGGGTGGCCGACACCACCCCCGCGGGCTTGTGGAGCATGAGGTAGACGTGCCCCCGCTCCAGCGCCGCGCCGTCCACCGCCACCGCGTCCCGGGCCTCGCACCGGGTCTCCGGCCGGAGCGCCGCCGCGCCGTTCACCGTCACCCGGCCCTGGGCGATGAGGGCCCTGGCCTCCTTCCGGCCGTACCCCGCCCCGCTGAGGACCTTGTCCAGCCGCTCCAAGCCGCCCACCCCCTCAAAAACTTCTCGCATGGATTATAGCACATCCGCATAGAGATTGACCAGGACATTTTGTGAAGGAGCGATGCCAGCATGATCATCTACACGGCAAAGCTGGACCGGCGGCGGCTCATCGCCGGGGGCCTGGGCGCCCTGGCCCTGGTGTGCGTCCTGACCGGTCTGCTGCTGACCCTGCCGGGCCGGAGCGCCGCCGTCGGCGGGACGGTGAGCCCCAAGGGGGTGAAGACCGCCCAGGACCGGCTGGCCTACCTGGGCTCCTACGGGTGGTTGGTCAAGGAGGAGCCCCTGGCGGTGGAGGAGATCGCCATCCCCCGCGAGATGGGCCCCGAGTACGCCGACTACCTCGCCCTCCAGAGCCAGCAGGGCTTCGACCTGGGCCGCTACGCGGGCAAGACGGTGACCCGCTACACCTACGAGATCCTGAACTACCCCACCGGGGAGGCCGGCGTCCAGGCGTCCCTGCTCCTCTATAAGCACACCGTGGTGGGGGCCGACGTCCTCTCCCCCGCCCTGGACGGCTTCATCCACGGCCTCCAGATGCCCCAGGGCGACGCCGCCCCCTCCGCCGCCCCCACCCTGGACGGCACTGTAGTCCCCACCCTGGACGTCACCGTGGCCCCCGCGGCCTGAGCCGCCGGAGCGCGGACGCGCAAAGGCCCGCCAGAGAAGCGACCGCTTCCCTGACGGGCCTGGTTGTCTTTTCCGCGCTTTTGGTCTTTTCGCGGGCGGTCATTTGCTTTTGGGCCTGAAGATAAGGGCCACCAGCAGGGCGAAGAAGACGGCGGCGGCGATGCCGCCGGCGGTGGCGGTGACGCCGCCGGTGAGGATGCCCAGCAGGTCGTGCTCCGCCACCGCCCTGGCCACCCCCCTGGCCAGGGCGTAGCCGAAGCCGGTCAGCGGCACGGTGGCCCCCGCCCCGGCCCACTCCACCAGCCGGGGGTAGATCCCCACGGCGGTGAGGAACACGCCGGAGACCACATAGAGGGTCAGGATACGGGCGGGAGTGAGCTTGGTCTTGTCGATGAGGATCTGTCCGATGGCGCACAAGACGCCGCCGCAGAGAAACGCCTTCACATATTCCATGGCCTTACACCTCGATGGCCACCGCGTGGGCGATGGCGGGAATGGACTCCCCCTGCTGGGTGGAGGTGGGGGACAACAGCGCCCCCGTGGGGCAGAACAGGATCCGCCGCAGCGCCCCCTCGCCCATCTGCCGCAGGAGATAGCCGTTCAGAACGCCGGCCGCGCAGCCGCAGCCGGAGCCCCCGGCGTGGACGTCCTGCTTCTGGGGGTCGTAGAGCAGCAGGCCGCAATCGTTGTGGCAGCCGGTGAGGTCCAGCCCCTCCTCCCCGGCCAGCTCCAGCAGAATCTCCCGGCCCAGGGAGCCCAGGTCGCCGGTGGCCACCAGGTCGTAGTCCCCCGGCTCCCGCCCCGTCTCCCGGAAGTGGGCCAGCAGGGTGTCCGCCGCGGCGGGGGCCATGGCCGCCCCCATGTTGTTGGCGTCCCGGATCCCCTTGTCCACGATCCGCCCGGTGGTGACGTGGGTGATCCGGGGCCCCCGCCCCTCCCGCGCCAGAACGGTACAGCCCGCGGCGGTGGCGGTCCACTGGGCGGTGGGGGCCCGCTGGCCGCCGTAAGCCAGTGGGGTGCGGTACTGCCGCTCGGCGGTGCAGAAGTGGGAGGAGGTCACCGCCGCCGCCGTCCGGGCCGCTCCC
>CANRBW010000068.1 GCA_947628975.1 uncultured Oscillospiraceae bacterium
CAGGCGGAGCACAAGAAGGTCACCTCCGCCGAGGCGGAGCAGGTCCGCGCCGCCGGCGGCCTGTTCATCCTGGGCACCGAGCGCCACGAGTCCCGGCGCATCGACAACCAGCTCCGGGGCCGGTCCGGCCGACAGGGCGACCCCGGCGAGAGCCGGTTCTTCCTCTCTTTGGAGGACGACATCATGCGGCTGTTCGGCTCGGAGCGGATCATGGGGCTGATGGAGACCCTGGGGGTGGACGAGGACACCCCCATCGAGCAGAAGATGCTCTCCGGCGCCATCGAAAACGCCCAGAAGCGGGTGGAGAGTAAAAACTTCCAGTCCCGGAAGACGGTGCTGGAGTACGACGACGTGATGAACACCCAGCGGGAGGTCATCTACAAACAGCGCAGAGAGGTTCTGGACGGCAAGGACCTGACCGACAGCGTCCAGACCATGATCCAGAACGTCATCTCCCGCCAGGTGCTGGGCCACCCCATGGAGGGCGACCGCTACACCGCCCAGGACTACGCCGCGGTCACCGCCCCCTTCCGGGGGCTCTTCCTCCCCCCCTCCGACGCCCTCAGCGACGCCACCCTGGCCGATATGGACGCCCAGGGCCTGACCGACTACCTCCTGGAGCGGGCCAGGGAGCGCTACGCCCAGCGGGAGCGGGAGTTCGGCGAGCAGATGACCAGGGAGATCGAGCGGGTGGTGATGCTCCGGGTGGTGGACGAGTACTGGATGGACCACATCGACGCCATGACCGAGCTGCGCCAGGGCATCGGCCTGCGGGCCTACGGCCAGGCGGACCCCAAGGTGGAGTACAAGCGGGAAGGCTACGAGATGTTCGAGGCCATGGTGGCCGCCATCCAGGAGGAGACGGTCCGGCGGCTGTTCCTGGTGCGGCTGAAGAAGGACGAGGAGGTCAAGCGGGAACGGGTGGCCAAGGTCACCGGGGAGTCCGGCGCCTCCGACGGCACGGTGAAGGCCCAGCCCAAAAAGACCGGGGCCAAGATCGGCCGGAACGACCCCTGCCCCTGCGGCAGCGGGCTGAAGTGGAAGAAGTGCACCTGCAAGGAGTATCACCCTGACGAGGGATGAGCTCCCGCGGCGGAGACGGCAAGGAGGCCAGATGGTTACAGCGCGGGTCGAGGAGCTGGAATACCTGTCCTCCCCCCTCCTGAACACCCCCCACGGGTTCTCCACCCGGCTGGGCGGCGTGTCGGAGGGGTACTTGGCGTCGCTGAATCTGGGGTGTCACCGGGGGGACAGGGAGGAGAACCTGCGGGAGAACTACCGCCGGTTCGGCGCCGCCACCGGCGTGGACACCGGGCGGCTGGTGATGGCCAACCAGGTCCACGGGGACACCGTCCGGGTGGTGGACGGGCGGGACGTGAAGCCGGACCTGCTGGTCCCTACCCCCTTCGAGGCGGACGGCCTGGCCACCGCCGTGCCGGGGATCGCCCTGGTGGTCTTCTCCGCCGACTGCATCCCCATCCTGTTCCACGACCCGGTGGGCCGGGCGGTGGCCGCCTGCCACGCCGGGTGGCGGGGCACCGCCGCGGCCATCGCCGTCAGGACGGTGGAGACCCTGGAGACCGCCCTGGGCTGCCGCCGGGAGGACATCCGGGCGGCGGTGGGGCCGGGGATCGGCGGCTGCTGCTTCGAGACCGACGGGGACGTGCCCCAGGCCATGGTGGACCGGCTGGGCGACCTGGCCCGGCCCCACATCCGGCGGCGGGGTGGGAAGTACCAGGTGGAGCTAAAGGCCATTAACCGGGACCTCCTGCTGGCGGCGGGGGTGCGGCCGGAGCACCTGGAGGTCTCGGAGGAGTGCACCTGCTGTCACCCGGAGCGGTACTGGTCCCACCGGTACACCCACGGGGTCCGGGGGAGCCAGGCGGCGGCCATCCAGCTGGAGGTCCGCCCATGAGCAAACGAGCGTTAGCCGCCGCGGCGGCCCTCTGTCTGGCCCTGGGCGGGTGCCATTACGACGCCGCGCCTCCCCCCACTCCCACGCCCACCCCCGCCCCCTCCGCCCCGCCTGCGGCGGTGCGGGAGACCTTCGCCCTGCCGGCGGACCCGGGCGGGAGCTGGGACCCCTACGGCGGGGAGCGGGGGGCCAACCAGGCCCTGCTGGGGCTGGTGTGCGAGAGTCTCTACACCCTGGACGGGTCCTTTGCCGCCCAGCCCCTGCTGGCCCTGGAGGGCCAGCCCTCCCAGGGGGCGACGGTGTGGACGGTGAAGCTCCGGCGGGAGCCCCGTTTCTCCAACGGGGAGGCCCTGACCGCCCAGGTGGTGGTGGGGGCGGTGAACGCCGCCAGAGGGGCCGGGAGCCTCTACGCCCGGCGGCTGGCCGGGGTGCGGGCGGTGGAGGCCGCCGACGAGGAGACGGTGGTGTTCCGGCTGGAGCGCCCCAACGCGGACTTTCCGGCCCTGCTGGACTTCCCCATCGCCCTGGTGGCGGGGGAGGAGGTCCTGGGCACGGGGCCGTACCGGGTCGGGCAGGGCGAGCTGGTGGCCCGGAGCGACTGGTGGCGGGGGCTGAGCCTGCCGGTGGCGTCCATCCCCCTGAAGGAGGTGGGGGACGCGGCCGCCCTGGCCGCGGACCTCAGCGCCGGGACGGTGTCCCTGACCGCCCTGGACCCCACGGCGGAGGACGCGCCGGGGTATGAGGGGAGCTGCCAGAGCTGGGAGTATCCCACCTCCACCATGCTGTACCTGGGCTTCCGCTGTGGTGGAGGCGCCGCCGGGGAGGCGGAGCTCCGCAGGGCGGCGTCCCTGGCCCTGGACCGGGGGGAGCTGCTGCGGGCCCTGGGCGGCCACGGCTGGCCGGCGGCCCTGCCCGTCCACCCCAACGCGGCCCGGTATGACCAGACCCTGGCCGGGACGCTGGGGGGCGACCCCGCCGGGGCGGAGGCCCTGCTGGACCAGCTGGGCTGGCTCCGGGGGGAGGACGGGGTCCGGCGGCGGAACGGCCGGGTGCTGAGCCTGACTTTGCTGGTCAACGACGATAACGCCGGAAAGGTCCGGCTGGCCCAGGCGGCGGCGGAGCAGCTGGGGCAGGTGGGGCTGACCGTGGAGGTCCGCGCCCTGGACTGGGAGGCGTTTCAGAAGGCCCTGGCGGCCGGGACGTTCGACCTCTATCTGGCGGAGTGCCGCCTGACGGGGGACCTGGACCCGGGCGGGCTGGTGACCCAGGGCAGCGGCCTGTCCTACGGGGCGGCCCCGTCGGAGGCTCTGCTCCAGGCCCTGGGGGAGGCCCGGTCCACCGGGGAGTGGGGCGGCTTCTACGCCCAGTGGGCCCAGGAGCTGCCCCAGGCGGTGCTGTGCTTCAAAAACGCGGTGATGCTGACCCGCTGGGGCCAGGTGCGGGGGGCGGCCCCCACCCAGGGGAATCTGTTCGACCAATTTCACAACTGGCAGATCGGATAAGGAGAGAGAGCCATGGTATTTCGCTGTTTTGTCCGCAAGCGGGCCGAATTCGACGTGGCCGGGCCGGCGCTGGTCCGGGAGCTGCGGGAGGTGCTGGGGCTCCGGTCCCTGGCGGGGGCGACGGTCTTCCGCCGCTACGACGTGGAGGGGCTGGACCGGGAGCAGTACCGCCGGGCGCTGGGGGTGGTCTTCGCCGAGCCCCAGGTGGACCAGCTCTTTGAGGAGGTCCTGGAGCCGGTCCGGGCCAGGGTCTTCGCGGTGGAGCCCCTGCCCGGCCAGTTCGACCAGCGGGCGGACTCCGCCGCCCAGTGTCTTCAGATGCTCACCGGCGGGGAGCGGCCCAGGGTGCGCTGCGCCGACGTCTACCAGCTGTTCGGCGACCTCTCCGACCAGGAGACGGAGCGGGCCAAGGCCTACCTCATCAACCCGGTAGAGTGCCGGGAGGCGGAGCTGGACAAGCCGGAGACCCTGGCCCAGAGCTACCCCGAACCCCCTATGGTCAGCCGGGTGGAGGGCTTTACTGCCATGGACGAGGCGGGGCTGGAGGAGCTGCTGGGCCGGTTGGGCCTGGCCATGGACCTGGCGGACCTGGCCTTTTTGCAGGGCTACTTCCGCACCGAGGGCCGGGACCCCACTCTCACCGAGATCCGGGTGGTGGACACCTACTGGTCCGACCACTGCCGCCACACCACCTTCTCCACCCACCTGGACCGGGTGGAGATCCAGGACCCCGCCGTGGCCGCCGCCTACGAGCGGTATCTGGCGGCCAGGGAGGAGGTCTACGGCGCGGAGAAGGCGGCGCGGCGGCCCCAGACCCTCATGGACATCGCCACCCTGGGGGCCAAGGTGCTGAAGAAGCGGGGCCTGCTGCCGGAGCTGGACGAGAGCGAGGAGATCAACGCCTGCTCCATCCACGTCCCCGCCCAGGTGGACGGCCAGGAGCGGGACTGGCTGCTGATGTTCAAGAACGAGACCCACAACCACCCCACCGAGATCGAGCCCTTCGGCGGCGCGGCCACCTGTATCGGCGGGTGCATCCGGGACCCCCTGTCCGGCCGGGCCTACGTCCACCAGGCCATGCGGGTCACCGGCGCGGGGGACCCCAGGGCCCCCCTGGACCAGACCCTTCCGGGGAAACTGCCCCAGCGGAAGCTGTGCCAGACGGCGGCGGCGGGCTACTCCTCCTACGGCAACCAGATCGGCCTGGCCACCGGCCATGTGGCGGAGGTGTACCATCCGGGGTACGTCGCCAAGCGGCTGGAGTGCGGCGCGGTGGTGGGGGCGGCCCCGGCGGAGAACGTCCGCCGGGAGCGGCCCGCGCCGGGGGACGTGGTGATCCTGCTGGGGGGCCGCACCGGCCGGGACGGCATCGGCGGGGCCACCGGCTCCTCCAAGAGCCACGACCGCAAGAGCCTGGTCACCATGGCCTCTGAGGTCCAGAAGGGCAACGCCCCGGAGGAGCGGAAGCTCCAGCGGCTGTTCCGGGACGGGGAGGTCACCCGGCTCATCAAGCGGTGCAACGACTTCGGCGCGGGGGGCGTATCCGTGGCCATCGGCGAGCTGGCCGACGGCCTGGCCATCGACCTGGACGCGGTGCGGAAAAAATATGACGGCCTGGACGGCACGGAGCTGGCCATCTCCGAGAGCCAGGAGCGGATGGCGGTGGTGGTGGCCCCGGAGGACGCCGACCGGTTCATCGCCGCCGCCCAGGGGGAGAATCTGGAGGCCTACCGCGTGGCGGTGGTCACCGCCGCCCCCAGGCTGGTGATGACCTGGCGGGGGGAGACGGTGGCGGACCTGAGCCGGGAATTCCTCAACACCAACGGCGCGGTGAAGCACGCCGCCGTCTCCGTCCCCGGCGAAAAGGGCCCCGCCCCGGCCGCCCCGGCCGGGGACCTGCGGGCGCTGGCGGGCAGCCTGAAGTGCGCCTCCCGCCGGGGGCTGGTGGAGCGGTTCGACGGCTCCATCGGGGCGGGCAGCGTGCTGATGCCCTTTGGCGGGGCGGGGCAGACCACCCCCGCCCAGGCCATGGCCGCCCTGTTCCCCGTCCTGCCGGGGCAGGAGACCGACCAGGCCTCCGTGATGGCCTGGGGCTTCGACCCGGAGGAGACCTCCGCCGACCCCTACGCCGGGGCGAAGGCCGGGGTGGTCACCTCGGTGGCCAAGATCGTGGCGGCGGGGGCGGACTACCGGACCGCCTACCTCACCCTCCAGGAGTTCTTCGAGAAGCTGCGGGACGAGCCGGAGCGCTGGGGCAAGCCCTTCCAGGCCCTGCTGGGGGCCCTGGACGCCCAGCTGGAGCTGGGGTGCGCCGCCATCGGCGGCAAGGACTCCATGTCCGGGTCCTTCCTGGACCGGGACGTGCCCCCCACCCTCATCTCCTTCGCCATCGCCCCGGCGCGGGCGGGGGAGGTGCTCTCCCCGGAGTTCAAGGCCCACGGACACCCGGTGTACCGCTTCGGCGGCGGCGCCGCCGGGGACCTCCAGGGGGTGAAGGCCGCCTGGGACGCCTTCCACGGCCTGTGCCGGGAGGGGAAGGTGGCCGCCGCCTGGGCGGTGGAGGCCGGAGGCGCGGCCGAGGCGGTGATGAAGATGTCCTTCGGCAACGGCGTCGGCTTCCGCCGGGACCGGGGGGCGGAGTCCCCCTGGTACCGCCCCTGCCCCGGCATGATCGTGGCGGAGCTGACCGAGGAGGTGGACCTGCCCGCCGCGGCGCGGCTGGGGGTCACCACCGCCGAGCCGGTGGTGGACCTGGGCGACGGCGACGCCGCCCCCATCCGGGAGCTGCTGGCCTTGAACGAGGGGGTGCTGGAGGACGTGTACCCCACCAGGGCCGGGTCCACCCAGGAGGTGGAGACCCTGTCCTGGGAGGGGCGGTCCCCGGCGGTGTTCTCCGGGAAGCTCGCCCGGCCCAGGGTGGTCATCCCCGTCTTCCCCGGCACCAACTGCGAATACGACTCCGCCAGGGCCTGCCTCCGGGCGGGGATGGAGGCGGAGACGGTGGTCATCCGCAACCTGACCCCGGAGGACCTGCGGGCCTCCGCCGCCCAGCTGGAGGCCGCCGTCCGGCGCGCCCAGATCCTCTTCCTCCCCGGCGGGTTCTCCGGCGGGGACGAGCCGGACGGCTCGGCCAAGTTCATCGTCTCCTTCCTCCGGGACCCCCGCCTCACCGATGCGGTCCACGACCTGCTGAAGCGCCGGGACGGGCTGATGCTGGGGATCTGCAACGGCTTCCAGGCCCTGGTGAAGCTGGGGCTGGTCCCCTTCGGGGAGATCCGGGACACCGATGAGAGCTGTCCCACCCTGACCTACAACCTGGTGGGCCGCCACCAGAGCCGGTACGTCACCACCAGGGTGGCCTCGGTGCGGTCCCCGTGGATGCTCAAGTCCCAGGTGGGGGATCTGCACACCGTCCCCGTCTCCCACGGCGAGGGCCGCTTCGTGGCCACGCCGGAGCTGGCGCGGCAGCTGGCGGAGAACGGCCAGATCGCCACCCAGTATGTGGGGGCGGACGGCCGGGCCACCATGGACATCGCCGCCAACCCCAACGGCTCCGTCCTGGCCATCGAGGGGGTCTTCTCCCCGGACGGCCGGGTGTTCGGCAAGATGGGCCACACCGAGCGGGCGGGGCGGTACATCGCCAAAAACGTCCCCGGCCAGAAGCTCCAGCCCATCTTTGAGAGCGGCGCGCTCTATTTCAGCTGATGGCGCGGCCGGTTGACTTTTGCCCCGCCTTGGGCTACACTAGGGGAGGCTTTCCCCCGTCCCGAACCGGGAGGGCGGGGCGGCCATGAGGCGCTACGACTGGGTGCTCATCGACGGGGACAACACCCTGCTGGACTTCGACGCGGCCCAGGCCCAGGCTCTGGGCCGGACCATGGAGGCCAGGGGCCTGTCCCCCACCCCGGAGGCCCTGGCCCGGTACGCCGGGATCAACCAGGCCCTGTGGGACGCCTACGCCCGGGGGGAGATCGACCGGGAACGCCTTCGGGCGGAGCGGTTCCGCCGCTTCGGGGCGTGGCTGGGCTGGCGGGGGGACCCGGCGGCCTGGGACAGGGAGTACATGGCGGCCCTGGGGGAGTGCGGCGCGCTGCTGCCGGGGGCGGTGGAACTGCTGGCGGCGCTGAAGCCCCACTGCCGTGTCGGGCTGGCCAGCAACGGCTCCACCCAGGTCCAGCGCCAAAGATTGGAGGGCAGCCCCCTCCTCCCCTACCTGGACGGGGTGTTCCTCTCCCAGGAGATGGGGGTGAACAAGCCGGAGGCGGCCTTCTTCCACCGGGCCATGGCCGCCCTGGGCGCCGTGCCGGAGCGGACGGTGATGGTGGGGGACGACCTGCTGAGCGATATACAGGGAGCTGTCAACGCCGGGATCGATTCCATCTGGTATTCGCCCCGTGGGGCGGAGAGCCCCCTGCCCACCTGGCGGGTGACCCGGCTGGAGGACGTGGCGAAAATCGTGTTGGGAGAGAGAATGAGAGGGAATGAAGCGAGTCAGTAGCATTTTGATCGGGTGCGGCGCGGCGGCGATCTGCTGGGGGGCGGCGGTCTGCCTCGGGCCCGCCCGGCACCAGGCCGACCTCTCC
>CANRBW010000069.1 GCA_947628975.1 uncultured Oscillospiraceae bacterium
GACATATGGGGCTCCCACAGCAGGAGGAGGGACACCAGCGCCAGGATGCCCAGATAGGGCGCCAGCTCGTTGAGGCCGATGCGCTCGGTGAAGTTCAGCACCCGGCCCAGGACCATCCGGTCGTTCCACTTGCGCCGCTTCTCCGGCTGCCGCCGGGCCAGCATGGCCGCGAAGACCAGGATGACCGCCAGCTTGGCGATCTCGGAGGGCTGGAACTGGATGCCCAGCAGGCGGATCCACCGGTTGGCGCCGTTGCGGGTGACGCCGATCCCCGGCACCTTGACCAGCACCAGCAGCCCCAGCGCCAGCCACATCATCCACTTGGACAGCTTGCGCCACCACTGGTAGTCGATGTGGGAGGTGCACCACAGGATGATCATCCCCCCCGCGCCCATCCGCAGCTGGCTCCAGAAGTAGGCGGCGGGGTTGCCGCTCTCATAGTAGGACGAGGCGTAGGAGGCGGAGAAGACCGCCACCAGCCCCATCCCGGTGAGCAGCAGCACCAGCATCAGAAAGGGCAGGTCCACCGGCCCTCCGGCCAGCTGCTGGCGCAGGGTCAGGTCCCGTTCGCGGCGTCTGGGCACGGTCACTCACCTCCTGTTTATCACTCCGGCGCGCCTCAGTCCACCAGGTCCATCAGGCCCACATACCCCACAAAGCCCAGCACGCACCCCACGCAGGAGACGATGGTGAAGACGCACACCACCTTGTCCTCCCCCCAGCCCTTCTTCTCGAAGTGGTGGTGGAGCGGCGCCATGAGGAAGATCCGCTTGCCGTGGGTGGCCTTGAAGTAGGCCACCTGGAGGATGTCGGACAGGGTCTCGGCGATGTAGACGATCCCCACGAAGATCAAGACCAGGGGGATGTCGTAGGCGAAGGCCAGGCCGCACACCGCCCCGCCCAGGAACAGCGAGCCGGTGTCCCCCATGAACACCCGGGCGGGGTGGTGATTATAGAGCAGGAATCCCACCAGGCACCCCAGCAGACAGGCGGCGAAGGCCCCGAAGCCCAGCTTGCCCGCCGCCCGCAGACCCAGGGCGGCGAAGACCAGCATCACCGGCAGGGTCACCGAGCTGGAGAGGCCGTCCACCCCGTCGGTGAGGTTGACGGCGTTCACCGTCCCCACCATCACCAGGGCCGCGAAGGTCATATACACCGGCCAGGGCACGCTCCAGCGGACCCCGGCGAAGGGGAGGGTCAGCACCGGGCTCAGGTGGCCCAGGTTGTGCAGGAGCACCGTGAACAGGATGGCGGCGGACAGCTGGAGCAGGAACTTCATGGGGGCGGAGAGCCCCGCGTTCTTGTGGTGGCGGAGCTTGGCCACGTCGTCCACCAGGCCGATCAGGCCGAAGATGGCGGAGAAGCCGAACACCGCCATGGCGTTCCAGTCCCTCTGCCACACCCCCCACAGCGCGCACACCGCCGCGGCGGCCAGGATGAACATGATCCCGCCCATGGTAGGGGTGCCCTGCTTGGACATATGCCACACCGGCCCGTCCTCCTTGATGGCCTGGCCCACCTTGGCCCGCCGCAGGAGCGGCACCACCGCCAGCCCCAGCAGGGCCGTCAGCCCAAAGCCCAGCCCGGCGCAGAGCAACAGCTTTTCCAACTCTCCCATCTTCTCTCTCCCCTTGCGTTTCGACTTCCGGTCAGGCGGAGAAGTGCTCCGCCACGATCTCCCGCTCGTCCATATGGCGGAACTCCCCCATGACCTCCTGATAGGTCTCGTGGCCCTTGCCCGCCAGCAGGACCGTGTCCCCCGCCCCGGCCATGTCCAGGGCCCGGTGGATGGCCCGGACCCGGTCCGGCTCCACCACCGGCCTGGGGGCGGAGGCGGGAAAGCCCGCCAGCACGTCCCGAATAATGGCCTGGGGGTCCTCAGTGCGCGGGTTGTCCGAGGTCACCACCGCCACGTCGGCCAGCCGGGCGGCGATCTCCCCCATGATGGGCCGCTTGAGGGGGTCCCGGTCGCCGCCGCAGCCGAAGACGCAGATGACCCGCCCCTTGGTGAAGCCCCGGACCGTCCGCAGGACGTTCTCCAGGGCGTCGGGGGTGTGGGCGTAGTCGATGAGGACGGTGTAGTCCGTGTCCGTGGGCACCACCTCCACCCGGCCCTTCACCCCCCGGACGTCCCGCAGGGCCTGGGCGCAGTCGTCCAGCGGCAGGCCCAGGGCCAGGCCGCACCCCAGGGCGGCCAGGGCGTTATACACCGAAAAGCCGCCGGGGATGGGCAGGGACACCCGGCACAGCCCGTCCCGGCTCAGCGCCTCGAACTCCACCCGCTGGGCGTGGAGCCGGGGGTTCTTGGCCACCAGGTCGGCCTGGGGCCGGTCCACCGCGTAGGTGAACATGGGACAGGCGGCCTGCTGGACGTAGTACCGCCCTGCCTCGTCGTCCAGATTCACCACCCCCACCTGACAAAGGGGGAAGAGCAGGGCCTTGGCGTCCCGGTAGGCCTCCATGGTCTTGTGGAAGTCCAGGTGGTCCTCGGTGAGGTTGGTGAACACCCCCGCCCGGAACCGGAGCCCCGCCACCCGGCCCAGGAACAGGGCGTGGGAGGAGACCTCCATCACCGCGTGGGTGCACCCCGCCTCCACCATCTGGCCGAGCAGCTCCTGGAGCTCGTAGGACTCCGGGGTGGTGCGGTGGGCGGGCAGGACCTGGTCGCCGATGAGGTTCTGGTTGGTGCCCACCAGCCCCACCTTGGCCCCCGCCACCCGCTCCAGGATGGCCTTGAGCAGGTAGGTGATGGTGGTCTTGCCGTTGGTGCCGGTGACGGCGATAAGGGTCAGCCGGTCCCCCGGCCGGTCAAACCACACCGCGCTGGCCTGGGCCAGGGCCAGCCGGGGGTCCGGGACCCGGATACAGCGCGGGTCGTCCACGCTCTGGGCGCAGACCACCGCCGCGGCCCCCTTGCGGAAGGCCTCGTCGATGAACAGCCCCCCGTCGGTCCGAAAGCCCGGGATGGCGAAAAAGAGCGCGCCGGGGGACAGCTTGCGGGTATCCCAGGAGATGGAGCCGATCTCCCGGTCCATCTCCCGGTCCACGCCGGGCACAAGGGCGGACAGCTTCATGGGGTCTCCTCCTTTGGGGTGGGGTCTAGTCCTGGGCAAAATCGGTGACGTTTTCCGCGAAGGTCACGTCCACCACCGTCCCCGGCTCCACCTCGGCGCCGTGGGGGATGCTCTGGTTGGCGCAGAGGGTGGCGGAGGTGAAGAACTGGGCCGAGCCGGTGCCCCGCATATACAGCCGGAGGCCGGACAGGGTCTGGCGGACCGTCTCCGGGTCCTGGCCGGAGAGGTCGGGCATCTCCACCGGGTCAGTGGGCTTCTCCTCCCCCATGTAGAGCAGGACCTGGCTCCCCTTGGGAATCGCCGCGCCGGAGGCGGGGATCTGGCCGGTCACCTTCTCCCCCGTACCGATGAGCCGGTAGGTAAAGCCCTTGGCGGACAGGACCGGCGCGGCCTGGGACTCGGTGTAGCCCACGCAGAGGGGGACGGTGGTGTCCGCCCCGGCGATCTCCTCGGCGGTGTACTGCTTCTCCACCCCCAGATACTCCAAAATCTGCCGCATGAGGGGCCCGGCCATGGGGGCGGCCATGTTCCCCCCGGAGATGTAGGTCCCCCCCGCGGTCCAGGAGCTGCCCGGGTAGGAGGGCTTGGGGGTGTCGTAGGCCAACAGCACCACGATCCTGGGGTCGTTGGCCGGGGCCACCCCCAGGAAGGAGACGATGTAGTCGTCCTCGTTCTGGTCCGCGCCGATCTTCTCCGAGGTGCCGGTCTTGCCCCCGATGCGGTAGCCGGCCTGATAGGCGTTCTTGCCGGTGCCCTGCTTGGCCCCCACCACCTGCTCCAGCATATCCCGGACGGTGGCGGAGGTCTCCTCGCTGATGACCTGGCGGACCTCGGTGACCGGGAAGGTGTCGGTGACGTTGCCGGCCTCGTCGGTGGTGTAGTCCAGCACATGGGGGACCATCAGGTGCCCGCCGTTGACCACCGCGCTGGCGGCGGTGATGAGCTGGATGGGAGTGATGCGGAAGGTCTGGCCGAAGGAGGCGGTGGCCAGGGAGGACAGGCCCTCCTGGCTCTCAAAGAACTTCCGGCCCCAGATGTAGCCCCGGTTCTCCCCGTTCAGGTCCACCCCGGTGGGGGCCAGGAAGCCGAAGTCCTCCAGATAGTCGTAGAACCGCGCCGCCCCCAGCTTCTGGCCGATCTCGATGAAGGCCGGGTTGCAGGAGTTGCGCACCGCCTCGGTCAGGTTCTCCGCCCCGTGGCCGTCCCGCTCGGCGCAGTGGATGGTCCGGTCGGCCACCCGCTTGGAGCCGGTGCAGTAGAAGGAGGTGTTCAGGTCCACCACCCCCTCCTCCAGGGCGGCGGAGACCACGATGGACTTGAAGGTGGAGCCGGGCTCGTAGGTGTCGTTGACGCAGCGGTTGCTCCACTGGACGGCCAGGGCGTCCCGCCTGGCCTGCTGATAGGCCTCCTGGTCCCCGCTTTCCCGGAGGGCGTCCAGCTGGGCGGCCACGTCGGGGTCGGCCACGGTGAAGGGGTCGTTCAGGTCGTAGTCCGGGGCGGAGGCCATGGCCAGGATGGCGCCGGTGTTGGGCTCCATGACGATGCAGAAGCCCCCGTTCTGCACGTCGTACTTCTCGATCCCCTCCTTCAGGGCCTTCTCGGCGAAGCCCTGGATGGTGGCGTCGATGGTCAGATGGTGGTCCCGGCCGTTCTGGGCGTCGATGAAGTTCTCGTAGCGGGAGAGCATCTCGGTGCCCGCGCCGTTCTTGGCGGTGAGGACCCGGCCAGAGGTGCCGGACAGGGCGCTGTCGTAGATCAGCTCCGCGCCGTAGAGCCCCTGGTTGTCCGAGCCCACAAAGCCCACCACATGGGCGGCCAGGGAGCCGTAGGGGTAGTAGCGCTTGCTGTCCGGCTCCAGGTAGACCCCGTTGCCCAGGTCGTTCTGGGCGATGAACTCCCGGATGGGCTCAGACTGCTCCTGCTCCAGCTTCCGGGCCAGCACCTCGTACTGGGAGTTGGTCTTCTCCATCCTGTCCAGGATGTCCTGGGGGTCCAGACCGGTGAGCCCGGCCAGGCCCTGGGCAATGAAGGGCTTGTTCAGGCTGGGGTTGCCGCTCTTGCCCTGGTCCAGCTTCTCCTGGTTGGCCTGGATGGCGGCGTCCAGGTCCTTGGGGGAGAGGATCAGGTTCTGCACCGTGGCGGAGATGGACAGGATGTTCCCCTCCGCGTCGTAGATGCGCCCCCGCTCCGCCCCCACGGCCAGGTCCCTGGTCTGCTGGTCCACCGCCATGCGCTGGAGCTCCTCGTGCTGGTCGATCTGGAGGACCCACAGCCTCCACACCAGCGGGAGGAACACCACCGCGCCGAAGACCGCCATCAGCAGGATGGTGCGCCAGAAGACCCTCTGCTTGTTGTGCCGGTCGTCCACCTGGCTCCGGCGTTCTCTCTCACGGGGCAATCTCCCGCACCTCCCCTGCTCCCGGCCTGAAAAGCGGGAAAATGGGCGCAAGAAAAGTGTGTTTTCTTACGCCCGTTTCTCTGTGTTTCGTCCCAATATATGGCGCGCTCACTGGAAAAATTCCACCAGATTGTCCACCGTGTCCCCCACCTCGCTCCAGAGGTCGGCCCCGTCGCCGTCCTGGTCCTGATAGATCTTGGCGCTGTCGGGCTCGGCCACGTTCAGGACGATGATCTGCCCCGGCTGGGGCTGGACCATCATTCCGGAGGCGGCCACCCGCTCCTCCACGCTCTTGAGGTCGAAGCACAGCTCATACTCGGTGCTCAGCTTGGCGTTCTCCTCCCGGAGGGCGTCCTCCTCCTGGCGGAGGTGGACGATCTGGTCGGACACCTGGGTCACCTGGGCGTAGCCGGCCAGCAGCAGCACCGCCATCACCGCCACCAGGGCGAAGCCGATCACCGCCGTGGGGGCCACATAGCCCGCCGGGCGGACCCTGGCCCGCTCCCGGGCCGCCACCCGCTCCCGGGTGCGTATCCGGGGCTGTTCCTCCTCCCGCCCGCCGGCGTCGGGGAAATAGGCGGGGTCGTAGGCCACGCTGCCGTAGGTCCTCAGCTCCGCCTGGGCTCGTCTCGCGCTGGCTGCCATACCTCTCGTCTCCTTCTTCCCGCGCGTTCGCGCGGATCCTCTGTCTTACAGCTTTTCCGCCACCCGCAGCTTGGCGCTGCGGGCCCTGGGGTTGCGCCGGAGTTCCTCCTCGCCGGGGAGGATGGGCTTCTTGGTCACCGCCCGGAGGGTGGGCCGCCGCCCGCACACGCACACGGGGAAGTCCGGCGGACAGACACACCCCTGGCTCCACCTCTGGATCCCCGCCTTCACCAGCCGGTCCTCCAGGGAGTGGAAGCTGATCACCGCCAGCCGCCCGCCGGGGGCCAGCAGGGGGGGCGCCACCTCCATCACCCGCTCCACCGCCTCCAGCTCGCCGTTGACGGCGCACCGGATGGCCTGGAAACTCCGCTTGGCCGGGTGCTGCTTCTCCCGCAGGGCCGCCCCCGGCATGGCCTCCCGGATGATCCGGGCCAGCTCCAGGGTGGTCTCGATGGGCTTGCGCTCCCGCTCCCGGACGATCCGCTCGGCGATGGGCCCGGCGTAGCGCTCCTCGCCGTAGCGGCGCAGGATGTCCCGCAGCTCCTCCTTGGACCAGCGGTTCACCACCGTGTAGGCGGTGAGGGGCTGGGAGGTGTCCATCCGCATATCCAGCGGCGCGTCCCGCTGATAGGAGAAGCCCCGCGCCCCGTCGTCCAGCTGGGGAGAGGAGACCCCCAGGTCCAGCAGGATCCCGTCCACCCGCTCCACGCCGGCCCCGGCCAGCAGGCCGTCCAGCTGGGCGAAGTTGCCCCAGAGCAGGGTCACTCGATCCATATATCCCTCCAGCCGCCGGGGCGCGGCCTCCAGGGCGTCCCGGTCCCGGTCCACCGCCAGGAGCCGCCCGGTGGTCAGCCGCCGGACGATCTCCAGGGAGTGGCCGCCGCGGCCCAGGGTGCCGTCCACATACACCCCGTCGGGGCGGAGGGCCAGGGCCTCCACCGCCTCCTTGAGCAGGACGCTCTCGTGGCCCAGCGCGTCCGCCATCAGTAGCCCAGCGCCTCCATCAGCTCCGCCATCTTCTCCGGGGTCATCTCCTCGTCGCTGGCGCGCCAGGCGTTCAGATCCCAGATCTCCGCCCGGTTGTGGACCCCGATGATGGCCACGTCCTTGCCGATCCCGGCGTACTCCTTCAGGCGGGCGGGGATCCCGATCCGCCCCTGGGAGTCCGGCCGGCACTTGACCGCGTTGGCGAACAAAGAGCGCATCCGCCGCCCCTGACTCACCGGCAGGTCCATGAACCGCCGGGTGAAGACCTGCCAGCTGCTCTCCGGGTAGAGGGCCAGGCAGCGGTCCACCCCCATGGTCAGGTAGCACTCATAGCCCAGGTCCTCCTGGAGCCGGGCGGGGAGCATGAGCCGGTCCTTGGCGTCCAGACTGCGCTCAAAGGTGCCGGTGATACTGCCCATGTCCCTCGCCCCCTTCCTCCACTTTCCTCCAAAAGGGGGCACTTCACCCCCACTTTGTCCCACTTCCTCTCCTAGTATAGCCTGTCCCCACCGGAATTGCAAGGGGTTTTTGGGAATTTTTCCTCTCCCCTTGGGCCGGTTTTTTCCCTTTCTGGCGGTTTTTCTATATCTTGTGTCGAATTTCTTCCCCGACCACAAGATATAGGGTATCCCCCTGGTTTTTCCCTGCCAGAACGGGAAAAGGCCCGCGTTGCAAAGGGGCAAAAAACGTGGTATACTCTCCCAAAAGGATCCTGCGGGCCGGGGCCGGGCCGTCCCCGCCCGCCAAGGGGGATGGGCATGAGAGAACTGGAGCGGCTGGTCATCCCGCTTTTGGCGTGGTACGAGGAGAACAAGCGCCCTCTCCCCTGGCGGCGGGACCGGGACCCCTACCGGGTCTGGGTCTCCGAGGTCATG
>CANRBW010000070.1 GCA_947628975.1 uncultured Oscillospiraceae bacterium
CAACATCATCGTCCCCGCCGGCAGCACCGACGAGGAGGTCGTGTCCGCCGCCCTGGTCGAGCCCAAGGTCCAGAAGCTGGCCGCCGGCAAGGATCTGGTCAAGTCCATCGTGGTCAAGGGCAAGCTGGTCAGCCTGATCTTCAAGCCCAAGGCGTGAGCGGGTTTCCACCTGGTAAACAAAAATCTGCAAGTCAAGGTTTACAACTCGTTCATAATTCCCCCCTTGACAGATGGGGAAGATCAGCATATAATAGCTATGTTATAAAGCCATAGAGATGGCCCTTACGCGGCGACACTATTCCGCCGCGCCGGAGGGAGGGAAATATAAGATGTCGGAAGTCCGTGTGAGAGAGAACGAGTCTCTCGAGAGCGCCCTGAAACGCTTTAAGCGCAGCTGCGCCAAGTCTGGCGTGCTGGCTGAGGTTCGTAAGCGTGAGCATTACGAGAGCCCCAGCGTCAAGCGCCGCAAGAAGAGCGAAGCCGCCCGGAAGAACCGGAAAAAGTTTTACTGAGACAAAAGTCCCGGCCAGAACTGGCCGGGACTTCTCTTTTCTATTTGTCCCGGAGCAGGGCCGGGAGGTACTCCTCCCGCTCCGGCAGGGGAAGGAACCCCTCCCGGATGCCCAGGGCGGCGGCCACGCGGAGCTTTTTGCCCATGGAGGCCGGGTCGTCGTAGAGGACGAAGTGGGCGCTCTGGCCGGTGCGCATATAGGTGAAGTAGTGGGCGCAGAGCTCCTGGTCGAAGTAGACCGCCGGGGCGCGGCGCTCCAGCAGGGCGTCCAGTTCCTCCCGGCTCAGGCGGGAGCCGGAGCCGTCCGGGGCGGGCAGGGTGAAGTCCTCCGAGGTCCACTCCAGGCCCAGGACCACCCGGTCGGGGCCGTAGGTCTCCGCCGTCTGGCTCAGCCTCTGCTTCAGCGAGCCGCCGGACAGGGCGGTGGAGATCACCGCCTTGACGCAGGGGTCGGCGGTGACGTAGCCCTCCGGCACATAGAGGCTCCACCCCCGGCGGCGGAAGCCGGGGGCCAACAGTTCCACCGCCCGGCGGAGGACGGGCATAGGCCGCCCCTCGAAGTCGAAAAAGGCCCCCTGGAAGCCCCTGGCGGCGCACTCCCGGACCACCTCCTGGCAGAAGGGCTCCGGGTCCCCGCGGCCGTCGAAGGCCCGGTGGTCGGCCATCAGGATCCCCCCGGTCCGGACCGCCGCGCCCTGGGCGCGGAAGAGGTGGGGACCGCCGCCCACATGATAGGCCATCTGGGCCCTGGGCAGGGCGTATTTCGCGGCCCGCTGGGCCTGCTCCGGCGGTGTGATCAGATAGAGCGTGAAGTTCTCTGGCAGAGCCATGGCGTTTCCCCCTTGCCCCGGCGTGGGAGCGGTGGTATAATGGTCGGGATAGCCGCGTCCCCGCGCCCGGCGGACCGGGCGGCGGACGCGCCTTTTCCAATCTATGCGCCCTGGGGGCGGTCCAGAACGGGGGGGATGGCGATGGTTTCCCTGCTGCCCTGGCGACAGGCCGGGTCCATATCCGAGCTCACAGGGGAGAGCCTGCGGCGGCGCGGGGTCCGGGTCCTGCTGGCGGACCTGGACAACACCCTGGTCCGCTACTCCGACCAGGAGCCCTCCGCCGCCCTGACCGAATGGCTGGCGGACCTGACCGCCCACGGCGTCACCCTCTTTCTGCTCTCCAACTCCCGCAAGCCCGCCCGGGCCGCCCACTTCGCCCAGGCCCTGGGGGTGGACTATCTGGACCACGCCGGAAAGCCCAAGACCGGCGGCTTCGCCTGGGCGCTGGCGCGGTGCGGGGCGAGGGCGGAGGACTGCGCCATGGTGGGCGACCAGGTCTTCACCGACGTGCTGGGGGCCAACCTGGCGGGGGTGCGGGCCATCCTGGTGGAGCCCATCCGCCTGGCGGGCAATCCGGGGCGGTATCTGCGCTACTGGGCGGAGCTCCCCGCGCGCCTTTTGAGCCGGAAGCGGACCTGGGACAGGGAGGAGGAGGGATAGGAGATGGAAGCCAGTTTCGGACCGGCGGGGAATTCCGACTCCTTCGCCGCGGCCCACAGCTCCTCTCTGGACGCCCCGGCCTGGGTGGCCGCCCAGGGGCTGGACTGCTACGAGTACCAGTGCGGCCAGGGGGTCCGCATCGGGGAGGAGACCGCCAGGGAACTGGGCCGGCGGGCCGGAGAGGCGGGGGTCGAGCTGTCCCTCCACGCCCCCTATTTCATCAACCTGGCGAACCCCGACCGGGACAGCCGGCGCAAGAACCGGGGCTATGTGCTGGCGGCCTGCGCCGCGGCGGACTGGATGGGAGCAAGCCGGGTGGTGGTCCACAGCGGCGCGCTGATGGGCCGTCCCCGCCGGGAGGCGCTGGCCGTCGCCAAGGAGGGGCTGGGGGAACTGCTGGCCGCCAGGGCGGACGCGGGGCTGAGCCATGTGGCCCTCTGCCCGGAGACCATGGGGAAGATCAACCAGCTGGGGGACCTGGAGGAGGTGCTGGAGCTCTGCCAGGTGGACGAGAGCCTGATCCCCTGCGTGGACTTCGGCCACCTCTACGCCCGGAGCCTGGGGGCGGACGACGGGGCGGAGGTCTTTGGCCGGATGCTGGACAAGATGGCCGCCGCCCTGGGCCCCGACCGGGCCGGCCGCTTCCACAGCCACTTTTCCAAGATCGAGTTCACCCCCAAGGGCGGGGAGAAGCGCCACCGCACCTTCGCCGACAGCGGCGGCTTCGGCCCCGACCCGGCCCCGCTGCTGGCGGAGGTGGCCCGCCGGGGCTGGGGGCCCACCTTCATCTGCGAGTCCGCCGGGACCCAGGCGGAGGACGCCAAAACCATGAAACAGCTCTATCAGAGCGCGATAAGAGGAGGGACGGGAAGGTGAACCACATCCGACAGATCGCCGCCAAACTGCCCGACTACGGCGTGGACGCCATGCTGGTGACCTCGGAGCCGGGGGAGTTCTACGCCGTGGGCTTCCACGGGGAGGGGGTGGCGCTGGTGGCGGCGGAGGAGAGCGCCTACATCACCGACTCGCGCTACATCGAAAAGGCCAGAGAGGTGGTCACCGGGGCCACGGTGGACGTGGTGGAGCGGAACAGGGGATACCTGGTCCAGATCAACCAGTTCCTGGACCGGCTGGGGATCCGGACCCTGGGCATCGAGGACGACCGGCTCACCTTGCGGACCTACCGGCGCTACGAGAAGGAGCTCCACGCCCAGCTGGTCCCGGCGGGGGGACTGCTCGCCGGTCTCCGGGCCGCCAAGGACCCGGAGGAGCTGGCGCGCATGGTCCGGGCCCAGCGCGTCGCGGAGCGGGCCCTGGACGAGATCCTGGGCTTCCTCCGGCCGGGGGTCACCGAGCGCCAGGCCGCCGCCAAGCTGACCTACAATATGCTCCGCTTCGGCGCGGAGAAGAACTCCTTCGACCCCATCGTAGTCTCCGGCCCCAACGGCAGCCTGCCCCACGGCGTCCCCGGCGACCGGGCCATCCAGCGGGGGGACTTCGTCACCATGGACTTCGGCTGCAAGTGGGGCGGCTACTGCTCGGATATGACCCGCACCGTGGCGGTGGGGGAGCCCACCGAGGAGATGCGGCGGGTCTACCACCTGGTGCTGGAGGCCCAGGAGGCCGGGATCCGCGCCTCCCGGGCCGGGGTCCGGGGCCGGGACATCGACGCCGCCGCCCGCCAGGTAATCGAAGCGGGGGGCTACGGCCCCTATTTCGGCCACGGCTACGGCCACAGCCTGGGCATCGAGATCCACGAGGACCCCAGCGCCAACACCAGGGACGAGACCCCCATGCCGGTGGGGGCGGTGGTCTCCGCCGAGCCGGGGATCTACCTCCCCGGCCGGTTCGGCGTGCGGATCGAGGACGTGGTGGTGATGGAGGAGGGGGGGTGCCGGGACCTCACCCTGGCCCCCAAGGAGCTGCTGATCCTCTGAGAAGTTTGAGAACCGGCAAACAAACCCTTGCATTTTTCATCCGCATAGGGTAAAATACTCGTGAGAACAAGTTTTTCCATCAAGTCAAGACATATGTTTGGAGGAATCATCAATGGCTACCATTTCCGCAAGCGAGTTCCGCAACGGCGTGACCTTTGAGATGGACGGGCAGGTCATGCAGGTGGTGGAGTTCCAGCACGTCAAGCCCGGCAAGGGCGCGGCCTTTGTCCGCACCAAGATGAAGAACGTCATCACCGGCGCGGTCACAGAGACCTCGTTCAACCCCACCGCCAAGTTCGAGGGCGCTTTTGTGGAGCGCAAGGACATGGAGTACAGCTACACCGACGGCGACCTCTACTACTTCATGGACCCGGAGACCTACGACCTGGTCCCCATCGGCCAGGACACCCTGGGGGACAACTTCAAGTTCGTCAAGGAGAACATGGTCTGCAAGATCAGCTCCTACAAGGGCAAGATCTTCGCCGTGGAGCCCCCCACTTTCGTGGAACTGGAGGTCACCGACACCGAGCCCGGCTTCGCCGGCAACACCGCCACCAACGTCACCAAGCCCGCCACCCTGGAGACCGGCGCGGAGATCAAGGTCCCGCTGTTCATCTCCGCCGGGGACAAGATCCGCATCGACACCCGCACCGGGGAGTACCTGGAGCGCTGCAAGGGCTGAGCGCCCACATCGACAGAAAGGGGATACCGACATGACCATCACCGAGAAGGTCGCCTACCTGAAGGGGCTGGCCGAGGGTCTGGCGATCGACACCGAGAAGTCCAAGGAGGGCAAGCTCATCGCCGCCATCATCGACGTGCTGGAGGATATGGGCCTGTCCATCGAGGACCTGGAGAACACCGCCGACGAGCTGGCCGAGGAGCTGGACGCCGTCTCCGACGACCTGGCCGACGTGGAGGAGGACCTCTACGGCGACGACGAGGACGACGACGAGTTCTTCCCCGTGGAGTGTCCCAACTGCGGCGAGCGGTTGGAGATCGACGCGGAGGCCCTGGACGAGGGCGTGATCCAGTGCCCCTCCTGCCAGCAGAAGTTCGCCCTGGACCTGTTTGACGACTGCGACTGCGGCTGTGACTGCGGCCACGACCACGAGGAAGTGGTCGAGGTGGAGGAGGCCCCCAAGAAGCCGGCCAAAAAGTCCGCCAAGAAGTCCGAGGCGAAAAAGTGAGCTCTCCCAAGAGCGGCGTCACCCTGCGGGGCGGCGCCGCTTTTTTCACAGGGGAAAAAGTTTTTTTACCCCCTATGCAAACCAGGGAAAATACGGTATAATGACAGGGAGCTGTATCGTATCGCCGGGAGACCGGGGCGGGCGTATCGCTCCGGGCTGACCGGTATACCACGTCGCGAGAGGGGAGTTGGCCGCCGTGAGGGAACCGAAGTTCCACCGTATCCTGCTGAAGATCAGCGGGGAGGCCCTGGCCGGCGCGGCCGGTCGGGGGCTGGACTTCAGCGTGATCGAGGAAGTCAGCGAAGTGATCAAGAAATGTCTGGATGCGGGCGTTCAGATCGGCGTCGTCATCGGCGCGGGGAATTTCTGGCGCGGGGTCAAGGACGGCGGCGGCAAGATGGAGCGCACCCGCGCCGACCACATGGGGATGCTGGCCACGGTGCTCAACTGTCTGGCGGTGGCCGACGTGATGGAGCAAAAGGGCATCCCCGTCCGGGTCCAGACCGCCCTGGAGATCAAGGCGGTGGCGGAGCCCTATATCCGCTCCCGCGCCATCCGGCACCTGGAGAAGGGGAGGGTGGTCATCTTCGGCTGCGGCACCGGCAACCCCTTCTTCTCCACCGACACCGCCGCCGTGCTCCGGGCCGCCGAGATCGAGGCCGAGGCCATCCTCCTGGCCAAGAACATCGACGGGGTCTACTCCGCCGACCCCAGGGTCAACCCCGCCGCCGTCAAGTATGACTCCATCTCCTACGACCAGGTGCTGGCCCAGCATCTCCAGGTGATGGACTTCACCGCCACATCCCTTTCCATGGACAACCACATCCCCGTCATCCTCTTCGCCCTGAAGGACCCGGAGAACATCTACCGGGTGGTCATGGGGGAAAAAGTGGGAACAATCGTAAAGGAGGAGCAAAAAAGTGACAGCTGAAGAAAACAAGGTGTTCGAGGCCAAGATGCAGAAGACCGTCGAGGTGGTCAAGGGGGACTTCGCCTCCGTCCGGGCCGGACGGGCCAACGTGGCGGTGCTGGACCGGATCCAGGTGGAGTATTACGGCGTGATGACCCCGCTCCAGCAGGTCGCCTCCATCTCCTCCCCCGACCCCCGCACCCTGATGATCCAGCCCTGGGACGGCAGCATCCTCAAGACCATCGAGAAGGCCATCCAGACCTCCGACCTGGGCATCAACCCCCAGAACGACGGCAAGGTGATCCGCCTGGCCTTCCCCCAGCTCACCGAGGAGCGCCGCAAGGAGCTGGCCCGCCAGGTCCAGAAGTACGGCGAGAACGGCAAGGTCGCCATCCGCAACATCCGCCGGGACGCCATGGACCAGTTCAAGGCCATGGAGAAGAAGAACGAGATCACCGAGGACGACCGCAAGGACCTGGAGGACGAGCTCCAAAAGCTCACCGACAAGTACTGCAAGGAGATCGACACCCTGACGGCCAAAAAGGAAGAGGAACTCATGGCCGTCTGACACGCGGGCGGGCATGAGCCGGGAGTTGAGAGAGTATGCTGTTTCGCAAGGCCGCCGCGCCGGAGTTGGACCTGGACCGTCTGCCCCGTCATATCGCCATCATCATGGACGGCAACGGCCGCTGGGCCAAGCGGCGCGGTCTGCCCAGAAGCGCCGGCCACGCCGCCGGGGCGGAGACCCTGCGGCGGATCGCCACCGCCGCCAGGGACCTGGGCGTGCCCTATCTGACCCTCTACGCCTTCTCCACGGAGAACTGGAAGCGCCCCAGGGAGGAGGTCGAGGGGGTGATGGGCCTCTTGAGGGACTACCTTCAGGAGACCCTGCGGGATATGGAGAAAAACCGGTTCCATATGGACTTTTGGGGGGACCTCTCCCCACTGGACCCGGAGTTGCGGGCCCTGTGCGCCCAGGTGGAGGAGCGCTCACGGGTCTATTCCCGCTTCCAGATGAATATCTGTCTCAACTATGGCGGCAGGGATGAGATCCTCCATGCCGCCAGGGCCTATGCCGCCGACTGCGCCCAGGGCAGGGCGGACCCGGCGGCGCTGGACGAGGCGGGCTTTTCGGCCTATCTCTACTCCGGCGGGGTCCCGGACCCGGACCTGATCATCCGGCCCAGCGGGGAACAGCGGCTGTCCAACTTCCTGCTCTGGCAGGCCGCCTACGCCGAGTTCTACTATACCGACATCCTCTGGCCGGACTTCAAAACGCAAGACCTGCGGGACGCCATCGCCACCTATCAGCGCCGGTCCCGCAGGTTTGGGGGGAGTTAATCGTGTTTCAACGGATCATGGTCGCGGTGGTGTGCGTGCCGCTTGTTTTTCTGGTGTTCTTTTTCCTGCCGCCCATCGCCCTGCCCATCGCTCTCTCGCTCCTGTCCATGATCGGCGTACACGAGGTGCTGTGGTCCACCGGCTTTGTCAAGAATCCCCGGCTGTCCGCCTGCTCCATCCTGCTGGCCGGGGCGATCCCCTTCTGGGTGTACTTCGGCCTGGACCCCCTCTCCGCCCGGATCGCCCTGTTCGTCTACTTCACCCTGGTCTTTCTGGAGGCCATTTCGAGCCACTACACCGTGACGGTGGAGAAGTTGGGCGGGTCCTTTTTCTTCGCCACCCTGATCCCCTACTTCCTCTCCAGCTTCATCCGGCTGGACCAGATGGAGGGGGGGAAGTTCCTC
>CANRBW010000071.1 GCA_947628975.1 uncultured Oscillospiraceae bacterium
CAGGTGGTGGCGCTCCTGCTCCTGGACCCGGCGGGCGGTCTGCTTCTGGCGGCGGTGCAGCCAGAACGCCACCGCCGCCACCACCAGGGCGGAGGCCAGCAGGATGGCCAGCACCATCAACTGGTAGCGGAAGATGTAGAGCTGGTCGGAGGCGGTGGTGTCGTAGGGGGTGTTGAGGCTGTCGCTGATGGTGGCGCTGATGAACTCGTCAGAGAGAAGGCCCACCGCTTTGTCGACGGTGGAGAACAAGGCCGGGTCCACGTCCACGCTGGCGATGAGGCCCCCGGAGGTGGTCACCCGGTAGTTCTCCAGCTGGATGAGGGCGGAGAAGCGGGGGTTCTTGGACTGGTAGTTATACTCCACGCTGGTCAGCACCGTGCCGTCCACCTCGCCGTCCATGACCGCCAGCAGACAGTCCCGCGCGTTGGTGTAGTAGCGCACGTCGGAGGCGTGGAAGGCGCTGGCCACATAGTCGTTGAGGTAGGAGCGGCCGCGGGTCAGGCCGATGACGGGGCCGTCCAGCTCGCTGAAGGGGCAGTCGCTGCGGGTGACCAGGACGTTGTCGTAGGGGAAGAAGGCGTTGGTGGAGATGAAGCCGGGGTCGCTGGCGGCCAGCTTGGAGGCCGCGCCGAGGAAGAAGTCCATCTGGCCGGCGTTCAGCAGGTCCTGCCAGTCCTCGGTCCGGGGGAAGGACTTGAGGACCAGGTTCAGGCCGGTGATCTCCCGGAGGTGGGTCAGCAGGTCCACATACGCGCCGGCGCAGGCGCCGTCCTGGTCGATGTAGGCCAGGGGCTTGGTGTCCTCATAAAAGCCCACCACCACCTGGCGGCCGGAGCGGACGAAGGTCTGCTCCTCCCGGGTGAGGGCCAGGGTGTTGCCGCTCTCCCCCAGCAGGCAGAGCCGGTAGGTGTCCGACACCAGCTCAGGGTCGTCCCGGAGCAGACGCAGCATCCCGTGGTCCAGCTCGGTCAGGAGCTGGGAGTTGCCCTTTTTCACCGCGTAGTAGAAGGGGCTGGGCTGGAGCACCGACACCAGCACCGCGCCGGAGGGCGGGTTGGTGGCCCCCTGGAGGACCAGGTCCACCTCCCCCGACGCCAGGGCCCGGGCCTTGTCCGGGGCGGCGTTGATGAGGACGCTCTCGTAGGTGAAGCCGTTGGCCAGGGCGTAGGCGGCCAGGTCTGACTCGTTGGTGGAGTCGGGGGTGACGGCGATCCGGGCGCCGTCAAAGGCGGGGAAGTCGTCGTAGGCGAAGTCCCCGCCGGCGCGGGCGAAGAGGCCGGGGGCGAGGTAGCCCCCCACCATGTCGGAGAAGTCCATGGACTGGGCGCGGTCGTCGGTGTAGTTGGTGGGGAAGATCAGGTCCAGCTCGCCCCGCTCCAGCATGGCCACCGCGCCGGGCCAGTCGGTCTCGACGTACTCATAGCGCCAGTTGTTGATCTGGGCCAGCTCGGTCAGATACTCGGCGCACAGGCCCTGGGGCTGGCCGTCGCCGTCCAGGCTCAGCACGGCGCTGAAGCCGTAGGGGACGCGGACCAGCCGGGGCTCGTCGCCCTCCAGGCCCTGGGCGGCGGGGGCGGCGAAGAGGCTGAAAAACAGCGTCAGGACCAGGACCAGGGCCAGAGCCCCGCGGGGGTGGGCGGTTCGATTCACAGGGGACCATCCTCCTTCCGCCCGCCCGCGCGCCGCCGCCGGAGGCGGCCGGAGGGGCGGGGACAGACGATTTTTTACCAGTTTACCATGATTCCGGCAAAGATTCAAGGGCCGGAGGCGAAAGTTCCTCCCCCCGGGCGCAGAGGCTGAGGGCGTAGCGCTCCCCCCCGTGGCGCAGGTCCCTGTCCCAGAAGCGCAGACCCTCCGGGAGAGGGGCGGGGGACAGCCCCGCGCCGGTGAGCTTGCCCGCCGCCTCCCGCCGGGTCCACCAGCGGAAAAAGGCGGCCGGGTCCCCCGGCGGACAGCCCGCCCGCCGGGCCAGGCGCTCCAGGGCCGGGGAGAGGGACCGGAAGCGCTGTACGTCCGCCCCCACCGGGAAGGGGGCGGCGGCGCAGAGGACCAGGTCCCCGGAGTGGGAGAGGCTGAAGCGGACCCCCAGGCCGGGGGCCAGGAGCCGCCCGGAGGGCTCCCGCTCCAGGCGGATGGCGGCGGGGTCCGCGCCGGTGAGGGCGCTGAGGGCGCGGCGGGCCAGGGCGTCGGCCAGGATACAGCGCCGCCGGTCCTCCTCCCGGCGGTAGCGGGCACAGCGGGCCTGCCGCCAGGGGTCCATGGCCCGGCGCATGGGCTCCCACGCCCCGTCGGGGACGGCGGAGACCTGGGCCAGCCACGCCTCCAGGCCGGGCGCGGCGGTCCAGTGCTCGGTCCGGTCCTCCATCCCTTTCCCTCCTTCCGGATCTCTTCGCACCTCTATTGTACTCCATCTCCCCGGCGGGGGCAACCGTTTCCTCCGGCCGGGCGGCCGGGGCAGAAAAACAAACGGGCCGGCGCGGCGCGCCGACCCGTGGGGGGCTGAAACAGGGAAGAGGGGACCGCCGGGCGGGGCGGTCAGGCGGGGGCCTCCACATAGCTCAGGCCGAAGCCGCCGGGGCCGATGTAACAGCCGATGGTGGCCCCGATCTCCTGGGGCGGGGTGACGGTGCTCAGCCCCACCCGCTGGCCCAGCTGGGCCAAGAACTCCCGGCAGTTGGCGGCGTCCTTGGCGAAGAGGGGGATGACGGGGAAGGCGGTGTCCGCCCGGTGGGCCCGGACCGTCTCGCACAGCTCGGAGACCGCCCGCTTGAGGCCGGGGACCTTGCGGATCACGCTGACCTGGCCGTCGGGGGAGAAGGAGATGAGGGGCTTGATGTTCAGCAGGGAGCCCACGTTGCCGGTGAGCCGGGAGAGCCGCCCGCCCCGGACCAGGTACTCCAGGGAGTCGATACAGGCGAACAGCCGCACCCGGCCGCGGAGCTGCGTCAGTTCCCGGGCGATCTCCCCGGCGGAGAGGCCCTGGTCCCGGAGCTTGCAGGCCCGCCACACCAGCAGCTTCTCCGCCGCCGAGGCGGCGGCCTGGCGGGCGTCCACGATGTGGATGTGGTTATAGCCGGTCATGTTGGCGGCCATGCGGGCGGTCTGGAAGGTGCCGGAGATGGCGGAGGAGATGGCGATGTAGACCACGCTCCTGTCCAGCTCCCTGGCCCGCTCGAAGAGGTCCAAAAACGCCTGGAGCGAGGGCTGGGAGGTGGTCAGGGTTTCCCCGGCCTCCATCCGGGCCCAGAGCTTGTCCATGGGGATGGTGTGGTCGTCCCGGAAGGGGTCTTTGCCGCCGAAGGCCAGGGTCATGGGCACCAGCTCCACCTGCCACGACGCGAGCTCCTGAGGGGTGATGTCGGAGGCGGAATCGGTGAGGATGGAGACGCCGCGGGCCATAAAAAACACCTCGCTTTTCTACTTGACGAACAGGGCGATGAGTTTGTCCTTCCAACGGGTATAGGGCTGGTAGCGGATGGGCAGGTCCAGGAAGGTCTTCCGGTCCAGGATGCTCTTGTGGTGGCTGAAGGTGTCGAACCCGCGCTTGCCGTGGTAGGCGCCCATGCCGCTGTTGCCCACGCCGCCGAAGCCCATGGAGCTGGTGGCCAGGTGGACCAGGGTGTCGTTGACGCAGCCGCCGCCGAAGCTGAGCCGGGAGAGGACGGAGCGGATCCGCCGCCGGTCGGAGGAGAAAACATAGAGGGCCAGCGGGTGGGGCAGACCCTGAAGGGTCTCCACCGCCCGGTCCAGGGAGTCGTAGGTGAGGATGGGCAGGATGGGGCCGAAGATCTCCTCCCCCATCACCGGGTCGGACCAGTCCACGTCGGTCATCACCGTGGGGGCGATCCGCAGGGCGGCGGGGTCGCTCTGGCCGCCCAGGACGGTCTTGGCCGGGTCCATCAGGCCCAGGAGCCGCTGGAAGTGCTTTTGGTTGACGATCTTGCCGTAGTCGGGGTTGGCCAGGGGGTCGTCGCCGTACTGGCGGGCGATCTCCCGCCGGAGCTGGTCCACCAGCTTGTCCCGGACGGCGGCGTCGCAGTAGATGTAGTCCGGGGCCACGCAGGTCTGGCCGCAGTTGACGAACTTGCCGAAGACGATGTGCCGGGCGGCCATGGCCAGGTCGGCGGTGGCGTCCACCAGGCAGGGGCTCTTGCCCCCCAGCTCCAGGGTGACGGGGGTGAGGTGGCGGGACGCCTGGGCCATGACCTCTTTGCCCACGGTGGGGGAGCCGGTGAAGAAGACGCAGTCCACGTCCAGCTCCAGCAGGCACTGGTTCTCCGCCCGGCCCCCGGTGACCACCGCCACATACTCCGGGGGGAAGACCTCGGCGATCAGCTCCTGGAGCACCGCGGAGACGTGGGGGGAGTAGGCGCTGGGCTTGACGATGGCGGTGTTGCCCGCGGCCAGGGCGTCGGCCAGGGGCTCCAGGGTCAGGAGCACGGGGTAGTTCCACGGGCTCATGATGAGGGCCACGCCGTAGGGGGAGGGCTTGACGAAGCTCCGGGAGACGCACAGGGCCAGGGGGGTGTGGACCCGCCTCTCCCTGGCGTAGGCGCGCACATGGCGCAGCAGGAAGGAGATCTCGCTCTTGACCAGCCCCAGCTCGCACATATAGCTCTCCGAGGGGCTTTTGCCCAGGTCCTCCCGGAGGGCCTGGTAGAGGGGCTGGGCGAACCGGTCCACGGCATCCCGCAGCCGGCGCAGCGCGTCCTTGCGGGCGGCCACGTCCAGGGTGGCGCCGGTGGAGAAGAACCGGCGCTGGCGCTCCAACAGCGCCTGGGCTTGCGCGGCGTCCATCTCACTTCACCGCCTTTCGATAGATCGCCTCCAGCTCGCCGGCGTCCCAGAGGACGGGGACGGGGTAGAGGGGGTTGCCCTCCTTGTCGGCGTAGCGGGCCATGGTGGGGATGTCCTCCTCCCGGATCTGGGGGATGGTCCGGGGGATGTCCAACGCGTCGTTGAGGGCGCGGACCTGGTCCAGGAAGCGGCGGGCCAGGACCTGGTCCTCCTCCCCCGCCTGGCCCAGACCGGCGGCCACGGCCAGCCGGGCCAGCTTTTTGTGGATCTTGTCGCCGTACATCTCCAGCACGATGGGGAGCAAGGTGGCGTTGGTCCGGCCGTGGGGGAGGTCGTACTGGCCGCTGAGGGAGTGGCTCACGGCGTGGATGTAGCCCACATAGGAGCGGGTGAAGGCCCGCCCGGCCAGGTGGGCGGCCCGGAGCATGGCGGCCTCCGCCTCCTGGCTCTCGTGGACGGCGGCCGCCTTCAGGTTGGCGAAGATCAGGGCGGTGGCCTCCTCCGCGTCCCGGCGGGTGTGCTTGTTGGTGGAGCGGCCGATGTACGCCTCCACGGCGTGGGTCAGGGCGTCGATCCCGGTGGCGGCCATCAGGTCCCTGGGCAGGGAGTGGATGAGCCGGGGGTCCAGCACCGCGCAGGGCGGGATGAGGAAGAAGTCGTTGATGACGTACTTGTGGCGGGTCTTGGCGTCCACGATGACGGCGGCCAGGGTGGTCTCGCTCCCGGTGCCGGCGGTGGTGGGCACCGCCACGAGATAGGGCAGCCTCCGCCGGACCTTCAGGATCCCCGCCATCTTTCCCAGGGACTTCTTGGGCCGGGCCACCAGCGCCCCGGTGGCCTTGGCGCAGTCCATGGGGGAGCCGCCGCCGAAGGCGATCAGGCTGTCGCACCCCTTGGTCCGGTAGAGCTCCACCGCCCGCTCCACCATGGCGGTGGTGGGGTTGGGCCGGGCGCCGTCAAAGAGGACGTAGTCGATGCCCCGGCGCTTCAGAGCCGCCTCCAGCGGCCGGGTCAGGCCCAGGGCGTTGATCTGGGCGTCGGTGACGATCAGGGGGTTGAGCTTCCCCTTCTCGGACAGGGCGGCGGGAATGTCCTCCACGCTGGTGAGCAGCTTGGGGTCCCGGTAGGGCAGGATGGGCAGCGCCAGACGGAACGCGCCCTGGAACAGGCGGCAGTAGAGCTTGCGGATGAGGCGCACGGGGAACAGACTCCTTTCACAGCGGTTTCCTGCCCATTGGTATACCATGTTCCGGCGGACTTGTCAACATTTTCCGGGGGAATGTACAGGAAAGCCTTTCGGGGAGGCACACAAAATATTGTGGTAATTTTTTGTGAAATGGGGCTTGCAAAACAAGATGTAGTGTGTTAGAATGATTCCTGACGCGATGTGCCGAAACGCTCCGGGCCGCTCCCGGCGGGCCGGAGGGGGACATAGCCCCACCACACAAAGAGAACCGGAGAAGAGGGACGCACCATGAAAGTGATCAAGCGCAACGGGTCCGAAGTCGTATTCGACATCCAGAAGATCGTGGCCGCCGTGGCCAAGGCCAACGACTCGGTGGAGGAGGGGCTGCGGCTGACCCCCGCCCAGATCAACCGCATCGCCCAGTTCGTGGAGCTCTACTGCCAGTCCATGAACCGCTCCCCCAGCGTGGAGGAGATCCAGGACCAGGTGGAGATCCAGATCATGGCCCACGGGGCCTATGAGGTCGCCAAGCACTACATCACCTACCGCTACGTCCGCTCCCTGGTCCGCCGCAGCAACACCACCGACGAGAAGATCCTCTCCCTCATCGAGTGCTGCAACGAGGAGGCCAAGCAGGAGAACGCCAACAAGAACCCGGTGGTCAACTCCACCCAGCGCGACTACATGGCCGGCGAGGTCAGCCGGGACATCACCGAGCGGCTCCTGCTCCCGGAGGACATCGTGGAGGCCCACCGGGACGGGCTGATCCACTTCCACGACAGCGACTACTTCGCCCAGCATATGCACAACTGCGACCTGGTGAACCTGGAGGATATGCTCCAAAACGGCACCGTCATCACCGGCACCCTCATCGAGCGGCCCCACAGCTTCTCCACCGCCTGCAACATCGCCACCCAGATCATCGCCCAGGTGGCCTCCAACCAGTACGGCGGGCAGTCCATCTCTCTGACCCACCTGGCCCCCTTTGTGGAGGTCTCCCGCCAGAAGATCCGCAAGGTGGTGGAAAAGGAGATGGAGGCCATCGGGGCCGCGCCGGACGAGGCCAGGATCTCCCAGCTGGTGGAGGCCCGTCTGCGGGAGGAGATCCGCCGGGGGGTCCAGACCATCCAGTACCAGGTGGTCACCCTCCTGACCACCAACGGCCAGGCCCCCTTCGTGACGGTGTTCATGTACCTCAACGAGGCCCGGGACGAGCGGGAGAAGCGGGACCTGGCCCTGATCATCGAGGAGACGCTGGAGCAGCGCTACCAGGGGGTGAAGAACGAGAAGGGGGTGTGGGTCACCCCCGCCTTCCCCAAGCTCATCTATGTGCTGGAGGAGGACAACGTCACCGAGGACTCCCCCTACTGGTACCTCACCAAGCTGGCCGCCAAGTGCACCGCCAAGCGGATGGTCCCCGACTACATCTCCGAGAAGATCATGCTCCGGGACAAGGGGGACTGCTACACCTGCATGGGCTGCCGCTCCTTCCTCACCCCAGACCGCTTCACCGAGGCGGGGGTGGGCAACATCGCCAACGCCGGCAACTACGAGCCGGGCAAGCACAAGTACTACGGCCGGTTCAACCAGGGCGTGGTCACCATCAACCTGGTGGACGTGGCCCTCAGCTCCGGGGGGAACCTCCAGAAGTTCTGGGAGATCTTTGACGAGCGGCTGGAGCTGTGCCACCGGGCCCTCCGGTGCCGCCACGAGCGGCTCAAG
>CANRBW010000072.1 GCA_947628975.1 uncultured Oscillospiraceae bacterium
ATATTGCATTTCAAATTTGTTTGTGATAGACTGCTAAACAGCTATGGGGGTATCGTTCCAAAAGGAAACGGGAATATATCACCCTTGCAACGTGTGCCCTCTCAATGCACTATAATATGAGTTGGGAAGATAGAAAGGGGAACCGCGTGCGCTTGCGGTGGATACTTTCTTGTTTTGGTGGTGCCTCTCCTGTGTATCAAAGCGCCCTCTCAATAGCGTGTGTTGAGGGGTGTGTACACGCTTGTATTGGGAGAGCGCTTGAATGGCATTCAAGAGGTCAGCGGTTCGATCCCGCTTATCTCCACCAAAAAGAGACAGTCATCCAAAAGGATGGCTGTCTCTTTTTCTGGTGGAGCCGGGAGAGAACCGCTGACCTCTTGCTGTATGATCTGTCAGCGGCTCCGCCAACGGCGTCAGCCGTTGGCGGTTCGATCCCGCTTATCTCCACCAAAAAGAGACAGTCATCCGCAAGGATGGCTGTCTCTTTTTCTAGTGGAGCCGGGAGAGAACCGCTGGCCTCTTGCTGTATAATCTGTCAGCGGCTCCGCTTATCCCCACCAAGAGAAGTCCTGAAACCACAACGGTTTCAGGACTTTTTCTTTTCCTTGCCACCATTTGCGGCCCTGCCCATACCAGAATTGTACCAGAATGACAAATGGGCCGCCCGTCACGGCATAACAGCAGATGGAACAGCCCATCATCTATTGAAACTGGCCCGCTGAAATTCTGGTATGTACCAGGACTGTCGGCGAAAGCACAGCGGGTCTTCTATGTTATCGTGAGACTTCAAAGGTTTTGCCGAGCTTGCGGGCGGCGGCTTGGCGCACCTTCTCCTGGACATGGAGATAATGCTGGGTCATCTCTATGTCGGCGTGGCCTACCATACTTTGAATGGTCTCCATGTCCACGCCCAGGGCCTGGAGCTGGGAAACATAGGTGTGGCGGCAGCTGTGGGGTGTGAGAGGCCGGACACCCACAGCGGACACGGCCGTTTGAAAATTGCGTCGGAAGTGGGCAGGGTCAAAGGGCTGGCCGGGTACGCCGCTGTCCCAGAGAAATTGCCCCGCCTGTGAGCGGAGAAACAGAACGCTGGGGCGGACAATCTGCGGGACGGGGATATCCCGGAGGCTGTTGGCGGTTTTCGGCGGGCCGATATGGGGCTTGCCTTTGACCAGATTGACGGCTTGCCGGATGTGGATGCAGGAGCCGTCCGGCTCAATGTGCCGGGGCTCCAGCGCCAGGACCTCCTGCGTCCGCATCCCCGTTGCCAGCATGAGGCGGATGGTGTGGCCCATTCTGTCCTCGGGCAGCTTTGCCATGAGGGTTTTGACCTCCTGGGCGGTAAAGGCTTCCCGGCGTTTGGTGGGGCCCTGGGAGCGGAGCTTGTCGGCAAAGCGGACGGGGTTCTTGCGAATCAGGTCGTTGGCCTCGGCCTTGTGGAAGATTTGAAAAAGCATAGTGCGGAATTTTGCGAGATAGGAGCTGGACTTGCCCTGGGCTTGAAGGTCCTTGAGAAAGTTTTCGATATCGATGGGCTTAATGGCACTCAATTTGCGTGGGCCGAGACCGGCCTGCAAGAGCTTGAGGGTGTAGCCGTAGCCCTCATAGGTGGTAGGGGAGACCCGGTCCCGGTAGCTGTCATACCACTTCTGCGCCCATTCCTGAAAGGTCAGGTTTGGGTCAATATAGAGCCCGGCTTCTACATCGCGCTTGTACGCCTCGGCCTTGTCCTTGGCTTCCTTTTGGGTCTTGCCATAGAAGCTCTTGTAGCGGCGTCTGCCGTCGTCGTGGTAGCCGATCATCATACTGCACTCCCACAGGCCGTTAGCCCGCTTGCGAAGCGTTCCCTCGCCGTTGGAGCGTTTTCCTGACATGGTTTAACCTCCTTTTGCTTCGATTACTGTCCCTCCCGCAGACTTCGCTCCTTCACCCGCTTCCTTGTCATTTTGGAGTTATAGGCGCCCCGGCAGCGGGGGGAGCAGTATTCGGCCCGCCGATCTTCAGCGATGAAGAACTTTCCGCAGTGCTTGCACTGGCGGACGGCCTTGCCCTGCCCGGCGGTGAGGAGGGCGTAGGCCAAGTTGATACAAGTGGTGAGATCATACACCTGGGCGGTGAGCCTGGGTGTTTTTTCTTGCCCGTAGGCCATGAGCCAGTCGGCGTGACGGATGGGAAAGGCGACGCCGTCCAGCCCCTCGATCCATTGGAGGTAGAAGTCCAGCAGGGTCAAAACCAGGGTGCAGACCGGGACGGCCCCGGAGGACTGGCAGGCCCGCCGGGCGGCCTCGTAGCGCGCCAGGTAGGCCACATCGTCATTTTCATCCAGATGGAGCGCCATGAGCCGCTGGGCGTATCGGGCGGGGTATGTGGTGGTCACAATGCCCTCCCATATCGGGAGACCGTGCCGCCCCGCAAAGGCCACCAGAGCGTCCACAATAGGCTGGCCCTCTTTGGGGCGTGGGGCAAAGAAGTCCCCATGCCGCCAGAACTCCACATCCCGGAGCGGGAGCATCTTATGGGCGATACAGTATTCCAGAAATGGCTCACGTCCCGCCACCACCGCCCCGGCCTTCACCACCTCCAGAAGCAGACCGTCTATGTTCTCGAAGGGGTCATAGCGGCGCACCGCCAGAGTGCCCGGAACCAGGTATAAGACACCATCCGTCTGCTCCAGCGAATAGCCACCGTACCGGGGCACAGCCCCGGAGAAGTGGGTGAAGTTCAGCGTCGGCATGGGCAAGCCCTCTCTTTCCGTCATAGCTTATCAAAGGGTCATATCACATAGCACAAATATAGCAGTTTGTCAAAAAATATCCTGTCAAAACAAGGCGAACGGTTTTGCTTGACTGGAAAATTATGGGTGATATAAAATTGCTGTATCATATCACGCCAGACAGAGAGGGATAGATAGACAAGTGAATGAAATCCTATGACGGAGAGGAGGAACCCATTTGAAGGTAGATTGCCGCAATTTTGAGGAGCTGCCCGCCATGCTGACGGCGGCGGAACTGGCCGGGGCCCTGGGCATTTCCAGGGCCGGAGCCTACGCCCTGATCCACAGTAAGGACTTTCCCGCCCTGCGGATCGGCAAGCGGCTCATGGTGCCAAAGGACAAGCTGACCGCCTGGATCGACCACAACACCGGGGAGGGATAGCCCCCGCGCTGTTGTTAGCAAGCACTGGATTTGTATGGCACAAATCCGCTTGGCAGGGGCGGTCTCGCCTGTCGGCTCGGTCGTGCGGTGGACGCGTGCCACTGGCACGCACCGCCCCTGCAACCCCAAGCGAAAGGAGGAAGCCAATGGGGAAAACCGTCAAGCTGACCATCCGCCTGTCCCCGGAGGATATGGCGGTGCTGAAGTCCCACACGGCAAGGACACGGCTCTCCCAGTCGGCCTATCTGCGGAAGCTGATCCGGGGCTATGTGCCCAAGGCGTACCCGCCGGAGGCGTTCTTTGAACTGATGGGACGGCTGAACGAGAAGGGCGGTATCACGCTGGAGGCGGTCCGGCAGCTCCAGGAGGCCGTCACCGCCCCGGAGAAGATCGGGTGATGGCCACCACAGCCATTTGGAGTGTCAAGGGCGACTTAGGCCGGGTGGTGAACTACGCCGCCAACCCGGACAAGACCACCTTTGAACAAGAGGATCTGTGGGGTCTCCACGATGTGCTGGGCTATGCCACCCAGGACTATAAGACCGAGAAACAACGGTTTGTGAGCGGCGTCAACTGCATCCCAGAGATCGCCCGCGACCAGATGACGCTGGTCAAGCGGCAGCTTGGCAAGGAGGGCGGCATCGCCGCCTTCCACGGCTACCAGTCCTTCGCTCCCGGCGAGGTCACGCCGGAGCAGGCCCACAAGATCGGCGTGGAGCTGGCCCGGCGGCTCTGGGGCGACCGCTTCCAGGTGGTAGTGGCCACCCACCTTGACCGGGCGCACATCCACAGCCACTTCGTGCTGAACGACCTCTCCTTTGTGGACGGCAAGAAGTTCAACGACTGCAAGGCCACCTATGCCCTCATGCGGCGCGCATCCGACGAGCTGTGCCGGGAGCACGGCCTTTCCGTCATCGAGGCCCCGGAGCAGGGCCGCACCATGAGCTACGACGCATGGGAGGCCGAGCGAAAGGGCAAGCCCACCTGGTAAAGCCAGATCCGCCGGGACGTGGACGCCGCCATCGCCCGGTCATTCCTGTTTGAGCATTTTATCGGCACGCTGAAGCGGCAGGGCTACGAGGTCAAGCTGGGCAAGTACATCGCCGTCAGGCCGCCGGGCAAGGAGCGGTTCGTCAGGCTGAAAACGCTGGGGGACAACTACACCGAAGAGGCCATCCGGCAACGGATACGAGCCCATGAGCGGACGCCGCTCTACCACAGGCCACCGCCCCCGCCCAAGAGTCGGTATGCCATGCGGGGCAAGCCCAAGAAGCTGACCGGCTTCCGGGCGTTGTGTTACCGCTATCTCCACCTGCTGTGCAAGCTGAAAAAGCCGACGGCCCCGCCGAGACGGAGCCGTTACCTGATGGACGAGATCATCAAGTTTGACCGCTATGTGGAGCAGTTCAAGCTCCTGACGAAGTACCGCATCGACACGGAGGAACAGCTTCACACGCTGGCGGAGGCCACTCAAGCCGACCTCGACGCGCTCACCCGGCAGCGGGCAGAACTCTACCGCCAGAAGCGAAAAGATCCCGACAACGAAACTTTCCGTAAGTTTGACCGCTATGTGGAGCAGTTCAAGCTCCTGACGAAGTACCGCATCGACACGGAGGTGCAGCTTCGCACGCTGGAGGAGGCCGCCCAAGCCGACCTCGACGCGCTCACCCGGCAACGGGTAGAACTCTACCGCCAGAAGCGAAAAGATCCCGACAACGAAACTTTCCGTTCTGAAATCCAATCTATCAATCGATCCATCCGAGGCAGGCGGAAGGAGTTACGTATATGCGCCCAAATCGAGGCCGATATTCCCACCATTCGCCAAAAAATCCATGACCCGATTCCGCTCCCGCCAAAGCGGGAGAAACCGCCGACCAAACGCAAGACCCGCCAACCCCAGCGGTAGTGGCGTTGCCCTTTGCGGGAGGATACTCCGCCGCTCCGCTCCCTGTCAAGGCTAAAATGAACCGGCCCGCCCCTGCGTGAGAGGGGCGGGCCGGGCCTTGACCGGAACCGGGCGGCGGAGTAATAGTAGTTAAGGGCAAACACCCCCAATAGCCGGGCCACAGGCCCGGCTATTGCTATCTTGGGAGGACGGTTCATTCATCGGTAGATGATCAACTCATTTAACCCTTCCCTGGTAATGCGTCTTAGCTTGAGACGCATTTTGTCGAGTCACGCCTTAATTTGAAGGATATTTTATTTTGAATTGTATTTGCTAATTGAGTGTACATTCGCTTTCGGCCCTGTAACATTGCCATTTTGCATAAAGTGCGCCACACAATGTTGCCGTCAATGTACCATAGTGCGACTTTCTTTTTTAAATATTTTCAAATAGCATATTTACATTTTTCGACATATAGTGTATTATGTCTATGGAATAATTTGAGAAGGGGGACTGCTTGCAAATGAATCTACCTGGAGTTAATTTGTGGTTAAGCATTCTAAATCATCTTAAAAATTTATTTGCATGGGTACCCAAAGCGATTCATCTCACACCCAAATCAGAAGATGCATATGTAATTGAAGAATTAAATAAGAAGGTTTACATTAACAAAAACGGTGATGGGCTGATTGTGTGCGCCTTTGATTTTTCTATAAACAAACCAGCCGAAGTATCTAATTTTGAGCGAGAACTCGACATTCAAGACGCTAAAGTAGATGTCGAGATGCCTGCTTTCAAGCAGTTCAAAAACACGTCAGGCAAGTCGTTCTTCTCGGACTATATGTTTAAGTATAAATCGGATGATGACATCATCCGTGATGTTTTGGATGTAACTCCGCCTGCCCAGAAAGCCACGCACAGGGTAGTTCGTATTAAAATGAATGTAGACACAGGTAGACTTGTGGCTGGAAAAAAGTATCGAGTTATATATGGATATAGTATACCTGGGTTGTTTCCTATCAGCAACGGCAAGTTCTCTGAGCCAGATGCTCCGTTTGCACCATATACTTTTTCATCTTCCTTGGAACTGGACAAGATGTCTAAGATGATACATTTTGCTATATACTTTGAGGAAGGCATTGGTGTGAAAATGGCCCCGCTTTGCAGGCTATATGAAAAAAATCGCCTTTTGAAGCAGACCATTTGTGTACGCCGGGATAATTTGATGTACACAAAGTATCTAGTCGAGGTTGATTCGCCACCCCAAACAGACAGGATTGAATTAGAGTGGAATATTGACGGCAACAACAAAAATACTTGAAAGGAGATTCTGACTGTGATTGATAAGGAGAGGGGCCGGTAATCAACTGGCAAAAGGAAAGCGTCTCGATTTGAGACGCTTTCCTTTTGCATTATATCCGCTTTAACAAATCAGGGGGACTGATAGCTGAAATGGCACTATTGGCAAAGTCCTTCCCGTTCCTCGTCACGATATAGTCCGCTCCGAGCCGGACGGCGCAGGTGCTTTGGATGGCGTCCTCGTAGTCATCGAAGGGCAACTCCGCGGCCTTCAGCAGGTCGCCCTCCCGCAGCTCCACCACGGAGAACACCATCGTCAGTGTGTGGAGGATCTCCCGGATCCGCTCCGGGTCCAATTCCTTGCGCATGATATAGACGATGTTCGGGATGGACAGGGCGGAAATGTACCCGGTGACGCGCTGGGCCTCGCAGCATTGGAACACCCGCAGGGAGTCGGCGACGAACTCCTTGCGGTCACACAAAACGTCCAGGATCACATTGGTGTCAACGAGAACCTTCATGGCGCGCCATCCTTTCCGCCCGGGCGGCCTTCTCGTCCACATCGCCGGTCAGAACGCCCACGAGCTGGTCGGAGAGGAAGGACAGCGTTTTCTCCCTGGAGACCAGCCGCGCGACCTCCACGCCGTTTTTGAGGATCACCACCTCGCCGCCCTCCTGAGCGACCTTCAGGAACCGCCCAAAATTGTTTTGCACCTCAGTGGCCGTTGCCATCGTCATGGCGCTCACCCTCCTTTCACTAAAATCATTATATTCTATTTTAGCTAAAATAGCAAGAGAAAATGTAAAGAAAAATGTGCCTCAAATTGAGGCACATTTCGACAGAATATTATATATTGGAAAGTTGGGTCAATCGCTCTTTTATATTTTGCTCCACTTTACAGATACAAAACAGAACAGTATCGCTAATATCTTTAGCTTTACTTATATCTACGATGTCGCTATCTTTGCTGAAAAGTATTTCCGCAGTATCTTTCCAAAAATCAAAGCCTGATTGCATAGAAGAAATTAGCGCAGCAACAGATGTAAAAACTTCCGAAGGAATATACGGTTGATATAATACGTTTAAATTCTTAATTTCAGGAACTATTTTAATAAAAGACAGTAAACATTCTCGAAATTCCTCTGGTTGCCGTTCTCCGTGGCTATTATCGTTCGCATAATATGTAAGGTCTTGCACCAAAGGAACCAATTTCGCTATATATACATCAAGTTTGGAATAGCATTCAAGTTCCTTATACCTCCATTTTTTATTTGACGCTTTCAAAGCGTGTTTTCAAGACCTTATAATGGTTATATCAGCAAAGACTGAAA
>CANRBW010000073.1 GCA_947628975.1 uncultured Oscillospiraceae bacterium
TCCGGCAAGCATGGAGATTGCCAAAGCTGCCGTAAGCATGAGTGAAAATACTTTCTTCATTTCAAAATTCTCCTTTGTTTTTTCGTATCCCTTTTGGGTACGGCACTATATTAGCTCCGAAAAATCAAATCCGTTACCGTGCTTGTGTAAAATGGAAGTAAAGTTCACCCACGTTTTTTACGCCAGTTTCCGGGCCCCGCGCTAACGGCAAGCAGGGCAAGTGTGGACACACTTGCCCTTTTCGCGTCGCCGGAGGCCCCGCGAAAATGATTGTTGGGGAGCCTCCCCAAACCCGGCCTTTGGGACAAGTGGGTCTGTTGACAAAGTGGTTGTACATCCGTCCATGAGGAAAAAATGGCAACAAAAAAGACGCCTTCCGGCGTCATTTGCTCCATTTCATCATTCTTTTGAGGTTCAAGGCAGTCACAAACAAGAGGCAGTGGTCCTCCGCCGCCTCTATCCCTCGTTGTAATAGCCTGGTCAGGTTGTGTCCCACAGTTCTGTTTTGTTAACAGACCCACAGTGTTTCAAAGAAAAATGAAAAAGCGCCGAACCCGGCAGCAGGACGAATTCGACGTCTTTTCTTGCGTTGACCGTTCCTGACTGACAGATGTTATAATTCAGTAGATTTCAATTGCTGTCTTATGGGTACCCACCGTTGTTTCCTGGCGTTTTCTTTTGGTATAACTGACTTGAATTGAACCAGCGTACCTTGGGCTTCAACCAAGTGCCCTATCGAAACCACTTTGTTTCCAAATTCCTAGGTACTATGGTATTTTTCCACAAAAAGAGGTTGTCAAAAAACAAAAGCTACACGACAACCTCTTTTCCTGCTCGCTTTGGGATCCAATTTCAAAGTTTATTCCTCAACGTAGTCAGCGCATAAACCTCATGTCAAAATGCATTCCGCCACGGGCGCCGCACCTTTATTCTTGGTCTGCTCGGTCCCGAAGCTTGGAGGCTAACTCTTCCACCTTTATGTCGTTCTCGATTAAGGTTCGAATCATGGAAATCGTATCCTTTTCCTGATCTGTCGGGAACAAATACTTAATCATAATTTCGTATATCGTAAACAGACTCCCTACGTACGTTCCTCCAACTGAAAACAGCGACAATACAAGGGATATCGTAACTTGATTGAAGTCTACCTTACATAGCACGACAACTACTGCGACTGTCAGCAAAATTAAAATGAACGTAAAAATTCCAAACAGAACGCGCCTCAAAATCACATTTTCTTTGTTGCGCTTCTCACTCGTGTTAATATAATTATCCAAAAGCTTCGTAAGAAGCTTGTTCCTGGCTACAATGTTCAGATGGGCATCCAACAGCCCACGCGCATAGTCCTCGCTTGTTGTACTTTGAACGTCATACGAGGAACTTTCCAATAAATCGAGAACTTCCTTGAGTTTGTCTGCCGCCTCAGATGGCCGTTTGCTGTTCGCCAAAAACTTCACCCACTCTGCGTTTTGCTAATTCTATATCAACATGATAATAATCAGCAATGCGGGAATAAAAATTCTCATCCCGCGTCCCTGCAGAATCGCCGAAGTGCTCCCGCAAATCGTCCCGCGGAATCAGAATCGCGGCCGCGATGAAGTCCATTTTCTGCTCTTCCACGTTCTCGGAGTAGCCGTTCGCGTGATCCCGCGTTGCAAAGACAATCCGATTCTCATTTTCCGTCTGTGCGTGCTTTGCCGAAATGTAGTGCGCCAGTTCGTGCGCTACAATGAATTTCTTGTCGTTAAATCCCAACTGGATGTTATAGGCGATTACCTTGTTAGAGTTAAAGTTGCCGATCTTTTTCGAGTACTCATCAACCATCACCAGCCCGTCCACCCTATCGGGAAGCGCCGCTGCCCTGACATCAAACCCAAGATTTTTCGCTACCACAAAAATATCGACCGGGGCAGAAAGAGTCACGGCTGTCTTCTCAAAGAAAGAAGATATGATATCCTCCATCGCGGCGATTTCTTCTTTTGTAAAACGATTCGACATAACATAACTCCCCAGTCTGGACATATAGAAATACCCTCTTTCAATTAAAAGCCATAAGGGTACTCTACAGTATTTTACCCAAAAATGCGGTCGGAATTGGAGGGACAAACCGTCCTTTTCCACAATTTTTTTGCTTGTTCATTTTATCATATCCCCCGCCAAAAGGCAAGCTTTTTTTCTGACTTTTGAGAAATGCCTCGCTGTCGGTCGGAAATTAGTTCGGTTGTTGCCACCAAAAGCGCAACAACCACCGATTTTATTTTTAGATAGGCCTCGCAGACATATTCCATTATGCCTTTGACTGCCATATACAACTAAAGGTTGGGATTAGCTTGTTAGCAGTTGCCATAGTAGTGGCCTGTGGTACTATAACTTCAAGATACCCAAGTTCCTCTTGTCAGTGCTAACTCCAGCCTAGATGTGCAGGCCGACGTTGGCGTCCGGTCTGTGCCTTGCTGAGTCAATGGCAGGGCCCAACTATATTTTCATATTTAGGGCATGAAAAGTAACTCTAAGATTTATCTAAGGAATTTATCAGTTTTTTGAGATTTTTAAAGCTATTGAAGGGCTGTTTGCATGAACATATTATATGTAGAGAAGCACAGTCACGGAAAATACGAGTATATATCTGAGTATTATCCGGGTTAAAAAACCATGAAGGGTATTAATTTTGCAAGCATAGTGGCAGAATCCTATAGAACATAATAATAGGGGTAGAGCCAAGACCTTATGGCCTTGGCTCTAGTCCTACATTTACCGCAAATACGTTTCTCTCAACAAAGAGGGTTCGTATCTGCGTCTTTTGGTGACCCAGCAGGGATTCGAACCCTGGACACCCGCCTTAAAAGGGCGGTGCTCTGCCAACTGAGCTACTGGGTCGTAGAGGGGGTCAAAGCGCGCCTCCCGGCGGGCTTGGAGGCGGCTGGGCACGTCTGGCAGGGATGGCTGGAATCGAACCAGCGATGCGGGAGTCAAAGTCCCGTGCCTTAGCCGCTTGGCTACACCCCTATGAAATTGGATGGCCGGAGCGGACTATTCGCCCCGGCCATCCGCGTTATGGGGTGGGTAATGGGACTCGAACCCACGATCTTCGGATCCACAATCCGACGCGTTAACCAACTACGCTATACCCACCATATTCCATTTTGTCCGGCCTCGGGTCGGAAGGAGCGGCCGAAGCGGGAGGGCGCCCCCGCCGGTCCCGGCGCGTCTCGTCATTGGCACGCCTGGAGGGATTCGAACCCCCGACCCACTGCTTAGAAGGCAGTTGCTCTATCCACCTGAGCTACAGGCGCATATGGAGCGGGTGATGGGAATCGAACCCACGCGACCAGCTTGGAAGGCTGGGATTCTACCATTGAACTACACCCGCGTCAAGCTGCCCAACACGACGTCAGCCATGGTATGATACCATAAGTGCCGGCGTTTGTCAACATTTTTTCACCGCTGCCCGGGACGGAAGATCAGCCATTTGCTGAAGACGTAGTTGAGGACGATCACCAGCAGGTTGGACCCCAACTTGATGACCGTGCCCGGCCCCCCCAGCAGGTCCACCCCCACGAACATGACGGCCAGGTCCAGCACCCCGGTAAAGGCCCTGGCGGCCACGAACCGGCCCAGCTCCGGCCAGAGGACGGCGGGGGCGAAGCTCCGGGAGCGGAAGACCCACCGCTTGTTGGTCAAAAAGGCCACCGCCACCGAAACCGCCCAGGCCGCCGCCGCACTGGGGAGGTTGGCCACGCCCCACACGGCGAAGCACAGGTGGTAGACCGCCACGTTCACCGCCGTGGTCACCGCGCCGAACACCAGGTAGAGCGCCACCGCCCGGTACCGCGCCCAGAGTTCCCTCATCCCTCCGGTTCGCACAGGGTCCGGCCCACGGTGTAGACGTCCCCCGCCCCCACCAGCAAGATCAGGTCCCCCGGCCGGGCCAGCTCCCGGAGGCCGCGGGCCAGGTCGTCCAGGCCGGGGCAGTAGAGGCTGCCGGGGACGGCGTCGCTGAGTTGGCGGGAGCTGACGCCCAGGTCGTCGGTCTCCCGGGCGGCGTAGATGTCGGTGAGCACCGCCACATCGGCCAGCTTCAGGGCCTCCACAAAGCCGTCGAACAGGCTCTTGGTCCGGGTGTAGGTGTGGGGCTGGAAGGCGCAGATGACCCGCCGGTAGCCCAGCTCCCGCATCGCCCGGAGCAGGGCGGTGATCTCGCCGGGGTGGTGGGCGTAGTCGTCATAGACCTGGGCGCCGTTGACCTGGCCCAGCCGCTCGAAGCGCCGGCCGGCGCCGCCGAACTGGTCCAGGCCCCGCTCCACCGCCTCCGGCGACCAGCCAAGGGCGATGGCCGCCGCGGCGGCGGCCAGGGCGTTCTTCACGTTGTGGAGGCCGGGGACCCGCAGGGCCACCCGGCAGAACCGCTCCCCCCCGCGGGTCACCCAGAACCGGGGCAGCCCCGCCTCCCAGGTCAGGTCCCGGGCCTGGACGTCCCCCCGCTCCAGGCCGAAGGTGATCACCCGCCGGTCCAGCCCGGCCAGGGTCTCCACGGTGTTGGGGTCCTCGGCGTTGGCCACCACCACGCCCCCCTCCTGGGGGACCAGCCGGGCGAAGGCCCGGAAGGAGCGCTGGATCTGGGGCAGGCCCTGGGTGAAGTAGTCCAGGTGGTCGGCCTCGATGTTCAGGATCACCGCCACGGTGGGGAAAAAGGAGAGGAAGGAGTCGCAGTATTCGCAGGACTCCACCACGATGGTGTCCCCCTCCCCCACCCGGTAGCCCCGGCCCAGGATGGGCAGGGTGCCGCCGATCATCACGGTGGGGTCGGCCCCCTGGGCCAGGGCGATGTGGGTGCACATGGAGGTGGTGGTGGTCTTGCCGTGGGTCCCGGCCACGCACAGGGCGTTGGGGTACTCGGCCATGATCGCCCCCCAGGCCTGGGCCCGCTCGAAGACCGGGATGCCCGCGGCCCGCGCGGCCAGGATCTCCGGGTTGTCGTCGTGGGCGGCGGCGGTGCGGATGACCGCCTCCGCCCCCGCCACGTTCTCCGGGGCGTGGCCCACCGAGATGGCGGCCCCCAGCTCCCGGAGGCGGTCCAGAGCCTCGCTCTCCCGCATATCCGAGCCGGACAGGGCCACGCCCCGGCCCAGGAGCACCTCGGCCAGCGGCTCCATGGAGACTCCTCCCACCCCCAGCAGATGGACTCTGGCGCCGGGGTGGAGGTAGGAACGGACGTCGGGCTGCTGCATGGTCAGATCCCCTCTCAAGCGATGTCTTCCCTTAGTGTAATCCAAGTATGGGAAATTTTCAAGGAAAACATACCGCTCCGGCCGCCGGGGCGGGGATCAGCCCCCGAAGATCTCGTCCCCCAGCCTCCGGGCGGTCTCCTGGACGGCGGCGAAGTCCACATGGGGGTTGTAGACCGCCTCCAACTCGTCGTGGAGGGCCTTGGCCGCCGCCAGGGTCTGGGTCCCCTCCTCCAGCAGGGCGGCGGCCACCTTCCGGGTGAAGCGCACCCTGGCCCGGTTGCGCCGGAGCAGGCTCTGGTCCGCCATGGCGTCCAGCCGCACCCGCCGGTACACCCCGCCCGGATAGGGCCGCGCCGCCGTGGCGGTGACGAACCCCACCCCCAGGTCGGGCAGCAGCAGGTGCTGGATCCGCCGGGGGGCCATGGGGTCGGCGCAGACCACCGCCCGGTGGCCCCGCTCCACCGCCGCCCCCAGCAGCTCCTCCAGCATCAGGTGGGCCAGGCCGTAGGAGTCGGTGAGCTCGTACACACGTTTACATAATTCTTCCACCGTCTCGAACAGGCAGACCTCGCCCTGGCAGCTGACGGCGCTGAGGAACCGCTCGGTGACCTCTCCGCCGGGGCCCCGGCGGGGGATCTCCCGGGCCACGATCCCCTTGGCCCGCTTGCGGATCTTCTCCTGGAGTTCCGGGGTCTCCAGCAGCTCCCGGTTGTCCTCCAGCAGCTGCCCCGCCCCCTTCAGGCAGCGGTAGGCCCGGCGATACTGGCTCTGATACGCCCCCATCAGCTCCACCACCTTCTCCCGGTGGGGGGCCAGGGCCGCCCGGTCGTAGCAGTCGCCGAGGTTGACATAACTCTCCACCACCGCAGGGTAGGACGGCTCCATGACGTGGGGGGCGGTGCCGTCGGCCACCGCCACGGCCAGGTCGGGGAAGATGACCCCGTCCAGGGAGTCGGGGTCGCCGGAGCACCAGATGTACTCCGGGGTGTGGCCCTCCGCCTCTCCCCTGGCGGCCAGGGCCTTCATCAGGGTGGACTTGCCGCAGCCGGGTCCGCCCTTCAGGATATAGATGGCCCTGGCCTTGGCCGGGTCCAGGAGCTTATCCATCAGCGAGTAAAAACCGCCTGGGGTGTTGGCCCCCAGGAAATAAGAAATCCGCGCCATAACGCACCTCCAATTTCAAGCTCTGGTCCACTCTATGACCGGCGGGGGCGGACGGTGCGGCGACGGTTTTGTGTATGTCGTACAATTTTCCCTTGCATGGAAGGGGCGTTTGTGGTAAAATAACAAATACCAAAATTTTGCGTCAAAGGAGCGATCTGTATGTTGCGTTTCGACCTCTCCCCCGCCCAGAGCTTTTTGGCCCCCGACTTCCACGACCAGCGCAAGGCCGGCCTGGCCCAGGCCCACCAGTGGCTCCAGGAGGCCACCGGCGCGGGCAACGACTTCGTCGGCTGGGTCCACCTGCCGGTGGACTACGACAAGGAGGAGTTCGCCCGCATCCAGGCCGCCGCCAAGAAGATCCAGGCCCAGTCCAAGGCCCTGGTGGTCATCGGCATCGGCGGGTCCTATCTGGGCGCCCGGGCGGTCATCGAGGTTTTGAAGAGCCCCAACTACAACGCCCTGCCCAAGGACACCCCGGACATCTACTTCGCCGGCAACGGCCTCAGTTCCGACGCGTTGCAGGAGATCGTCACCATGATCGGTGACCGGGACTTCTCGGTGAACATCATCTCCAAGTCCGGCACCACCACCGAGCCCGCCGTGGCCTTCCGGGTCTTCAAGGATATGCTGGAGAAGAAGTACGGCAAGGACGGGGCCCGTGAGCGCATCTACGCCACCACCGACGCCGCCCGGGGTGCCCTGAAGGGCCTGGCCGACCGGGAGGGCTACGAGGAGTTCGTGGTGCCCGACGCGGTGGGCGGCCGGTACAGCGTCCTCACCGCGGTGGGCCTGCTGCCCATCGCCGTGGCGGGGATCGACATTGAAAAGCTCATGGCCGGGGCCGCCGCCCAGCGCCAGGCGTGCATCGACCAGCCCGACGCCTCCGCCTCCGCCCAGTACGCCGCCGCCCGCCACGCCCTCTACGAGAGCGGCCGGAGCGTGGAGATCCTGGCCGGGTTCGAGCCCTCTTTCCGCTTCTTCGGCGAGTGGTGGAAGCAGCTCTTCGGCGAGAGCGAGGGCAAGGAGGGCAAGGGCCTCTTCCCCGCCAGCGTGGACTTCACCGCCGACCTCCACTCCATGGGCCAGTACATCCAGCAGGGCCAGCGGCTGATGCTGGAGACGGTGGTCCGCTTCGAGACCCCCCTCCACGAGGTGGCCATCCCCAACGACCCCGACAACGTGGACGGGCTGAACTTCCTCACCGGCAAGACCCTCTCCTACGTCAACGAGCAGGCCATCCGGGGCAACCGCCTGGCCCATGTGGACGGCGGCGTG
>CANRBW010000074.1 GCA_947628975.1 uncultured Oscillospiraceae bacterium
CCATCGCCGCCGCGGCCAGGGCCATGGGGGAGCGCTACGGCGTGGAGTTCCTGTACCGGGACTTCCGCCCCCTGTTCCAGGCCGGACAGGAGTACGCCCGGGCCCACGGGTTCTACATGCAGAAGTACTGCGGCTGCATCTTCAGCGAGGAGGACCGCTACCTGGCCCGCAAGCGAAACAGGCGGGCCCAGGCGGCCCAGGCGCGGTGACCCTTGCGTTTTTTCCCCGGCCGTGGTATGGTATTCTCTGCCCGAATTTTTGTGATTTCCTGAGACAAAGGAGAAAGTTCCCATGCTGGAGATCAAAAATCTGTCCTACGAGGTCCAGGGGGAGGAGGGCTGTCTGGGCATCCTCCGGGACATCAGCCTGACCATCCCCGACGGCAAACTGGTGGTGGTCACCGGTCCCAACGGCGGGGGCAAGACCACCCTGGCCCGGGCCATCATGGGCCTGGTGACCCCCACCGCCGGCCAGATCCTCTGGAACGGCCAGGACGTCACCGCCCTGGGCATCACCCAGCGGGCCAAGGCCGGCATCTCCTACGCCTTCCAGCAGCCCGCCCGGTTCAAGGGCCTGCGGATCGGCGACCTGCTGGAGCTGGCGGCGGGGACGGTCCTGCGCCACGACGAGCAGTGCCAGTACCTCACCAGGGTGGGCCTGTGCGCCAACGACTACATCGACCGGGAGATGGACGCCTCCCTCTCCGGGGGCGAGGTGAAGCGGGTGGAGATCGCCACCGTCCTGGCCCGGCGGGCCCCGCTGATGATCTTTGACGAGCCGGAGGCGGGGATCGACCTGTGGAGCTTCTCCCAGTTGACCCGGACCTTCCGGGCCCTCCACCAGGAGGGGGACGCCACCCTCATCATCATCTCCCACCAAGAGCGCATCATCGACCTGGCCGACGACATCGTCCTGCTCAGCCAGGGGCGGATCGCCGCCCAGGGGCCCAGGGGGGAAATCCTCCCCCGCCTGCTCACCGACAGCTCCGCCCCGGTGGAGCGCTCCTGCTACGGAAAAAAGGAGGCGGAGTACCGTGGATAAGACCCAGTGGAAGCTCCTCAAGGAGATCGCCGACCTGGAGAAGACCCCCCAGGGGGCCTATAACTTCCGGGTGGACGGCCAGCTGGACGACCGCCGCACCACCGAACACATCGACATCGTCTCCAAGACCGACAAGCCCGGCATCGACATCCTGGTCAAGCCCGGCACCAAGAACGAGAGCGTCCACATCCCCGTGGTGCTCAGCCAGACCGGCCTCCACGACGTGGTCTACAACGACTTCTACATCGGCGAGGGCGCCGAGGTGGACATTGTGGCCGGCTGCGGCATCCACAACTCCGGCTGTGAGACCTCCCAGCACGACGGCATCCACGTCTTCCACATCGGCAAGGGGGCCAAGGTCCGCTATGTGGAGCGGCACTACGGCGAGGGCCCCGGCACCGGGGAGAACGTCCTCAACCCCAGGACGGAGGTCTACCTGGAGGAGGGGGCCTCCATCACCATGGAGATGACCCAGATCCGGGGGGTGGACTCCACCGTCCGGGACACGGTCTGCGTGGTGGGCCCCGGCGGGGAGTGCGTCATCAACGAAAAGCTCCTCACCGACGGCGCCCAGCGGGCGGAGAGCAACATGGAGATCGTCCTGGACGGGGCGGAGGCCACCGGCCGGGTGGTCTCCCGGTCGGTAGCCAAGGGGGAGAGCGTCCAGCTCTTCCGCCCCTGTATGACCGGCAAGGCCAAGTCCTTCGGCCACGTCCAGTGCGACTCCATCATCATGGACCGGGCCAAGATCAAGTCGGTCCCCGCCATCGACGCCCAGGACCTGGACGCCCAGCTCATCCACGAGGCCGCCATCGGCCGCATCGCCGGGGACCAGATCCTCAAGCTCCTCACCCTGGGCCTCACCGAGGAGGAGGCGGAGGAGAAGATCCTGGAGGGCTTTTTGCGCTGAGGAGACGGGGAAGTACACAAGAGGGCTGGTATCAGTACAAGCGCACTCGCCATAATGGGCAAGGCCGAGCCTGTTGCAATGGGAACATTAGCAAAAATCGCCACCGCCCTTGAATGCGGGCGTGATGATATTGCGGAAATAACAAGCGAGGTTGAAAGCAACGCGTGAATACTACATCTAAGGACGTAGTAAAAGACTATGTCAGGCAAGATGCAAAGTAAAAGTTCCTTCACGCAGTTGCATGGCCACTATATGACGAATTAGATGATATTCCCGGTAATGTAACCAGAGGAGCAGCAGATGCGTTTGTGGATCTTATTTGGGAATTGGCCGGAAAGAAGTGGAGAGCGCTGTCATGAAAACAGGTTTAGTTCAAAAAATCATCATGGTAGCCTCGGTAGCAGTTCTAATCTTGTGCGCGCTCATTTTTTGGACTTTGCGTCAAGAAACTTCTTCGCCGGAGGAGCGCGTGATCTGTAGCTCCTCATCGGCTGATGGGGCATATCAGGTAGAGATAGTTGCATATGGCGATCCGGTTTTTGTTGGCGCTCAGAGGATCGGGATCAAGGTTGGTGAGTATGGAGATACCATTTACACAAGGATAGGAAATGATGGGGCAACTGTTGACGAAGGCAACTTTTCGATTTCTTGGGACGATAATGTAGCGATGGTCGTTGTTTTAGGGAGTGAACAAAAACCTGTCACATATAGAATTGCGTTTGATGGACAAGGGGATTATGATTTGGACAAGAGGACGGCTCTCGGAATACCCGGGGACGGTTCTTATGTTCTGACTGGGTATTGAGGTCACATGGGAAACAGATGGCAAGAAGGGATCGGCTGTCTTCCGAAAAAATTCAACAATTGTTAGGCTTTATCCGGATTCCCGGAATGCCTATGTTAATGGTGATACTAATCACCCAAAAGAGTTATATATTACCCCAACTATCATAGACAATAGTATAGACATTGCGGAACTCTTTGGTGCCACAGTTGAGTGGGATCAAGAGACTGGTCAAGCAATCATTCAACACCTGACATCTAAAAAAGGTGAGAGCCATGAAACATACCATCGGCACGCTCTGCATCATTACACTGTTTGCTATAATGCTGAGTGCCTTTCTGCCAATTGATACAGCAAGTGCTGATGGGTCCAATGCTGATTATACCAAAGAAATCGTTGCCCGTTTAGAGGACCCGCAATACACCGAAGCGATCACCTTGGTACAGGATGTCGATGTCCAAGATCGTTCTTGCATTGAGATTGCCGGCCCGGAAGGCCATGAGAAGGTCTTGGATCTGAATGGCCACACGCTGTCGTGTAAATGTGTGGACAATCATGGGAATTTTCGTTTGGTTGACTCTGTTGGCGGTGGAGTTTTGGTGTTAAATTTTGATTGTCTTATGAATTATGGTACATTAACTGTGGATGGCGCCACTATCATGAAAGATGGATCTGGCTGTGTAGTAATCAATAACTGGAATGGGGTATTTCACTTAGTTTCCGGGCATGTATGCATCAGTCCAAGTCCAGAAGGATTTGATCATGCTCTGGAAAATAGAGGCGGAGTTTGTACGATTGACGGTGGTGTGATCAGCGGAAGTATCGCGATTTATGGTGAGGCGGGCAAAGAACTGTACCCTGTTTATGCTTATGACATGGCGGGCAATGTAATCGGTTCAACTGGTATGCGCTGGCACGATGGTACACTCACTATAAACGGTGGCCTGATCGAAGGTGAACTTCAGGTGTGGGACACCGATGTGACCATCACGGGCGGAGCCATCCGGGGCGATGCCGGTGGGCTGGAATTTCGCAACGCTGCAGGGGAGTTTGTCACACTACTGAGCCCGACCTATGAGTTGCATGAGGACAACGGCGAGATAAAGCGAGGGTATTGGGATGTCTCCGTGGATGACTGGTTCTATGTGCCGGTACAGCGGCTTATGGATGATGGGGTGCTGGATTACGGCGAGGACGGCAACTTTGAACCCTCCGATCCCTTGACCAGAGGGCAAGCCGCCGCGCTCCTGGCGCGGGCCTGCGGAGCGGAGGTGGCGGAAGAAGTGACCGAGCCGCCGTTCCTGGATGTGTTTTCCTCAACGCCCTACGCAAAGTATATCAACGCAGGCCGGAGAGCGGGCTTGTTATCCGGCGACGGGCGGGGACAGTTCCACCCGGAGAGCGCCGTCACCCGGCAGGAGTTCGCCGTTCTGGTGATGAACGCGGTCCACAAGTATGGACTGGAGCTCCCGGCAGAGGCCCCCGGTGTGGCCTTTCAGGACGAGGACGCTATCGCGCCCTGGGCGAGGGAAGCGGCGCTGGATGGTGCAACTCACGGCCTTTGGCAAGGTTCTGGGGGTGCGTTCATGCCCCAACAGCCCATCAGCCGCGCCGAGGGAGCAACCATTCTGGCACGGTTGATCACCTCCCCTCCCCCGTGAGCCAGAAGGTGGAGAGTTGGACCCACTACAACGAGTGGGGCGAGATCACCCACAACGCTGTCCTCAAGATGGGCCAGCGGGAGCTGGACCTGGTGAAGAACTACACCGGCCACGACTTCGACGCGGTGCTGAATCTATACTACGCCAAGGCCCGGATGTACGATGCCGAAACCCGGCGGTTTGTGACCCTGGATCCCATCATGGACGGCAGTGTGTACGACATCTCGGAGCGGGTCGCCGATCCGATTTGGTATCGTGATTTTATCCATCGTTTGAGGATAGAATACTGACGGTTAGAGAACTTGCCTGTTTGCAGACATTTCCGCTTGATCGGGAAATGTGGCGTCCCGCATTACAGATGAAGTTGAAGCAAGGTTAGGTGCGTCAATGTCTGTACGGCAAAAATACATCACGACTGAAATAACATCGAGTGAAAAAGTCAGCGGAAATTTGCAAACAGAATGCGCAAGGTATTGAAGTTGATAAAATGAGTTCGCCCTGTATCGTTCGCTACCTCTTCGCGGCCCTGCGGGGCAGGCGGGCAAAAACGGCTAGGGTCCTTGATTCGCAAGGGTCCTAGCCGTTTTTTGCCCGCTTTTCCAAACGAAAGATATGCCGACGGGGGTAGGCCGTCTTGTCCCGCGCCGTCCTTTGGCGGTCCGCTTTTACACCAGGGTCAGGGTGAAGCGGAACTCGGTCAGGCCGTCCTCGCTGGTCACGGCGATGTCCTCTTTGTGCTCGTTGAGGATGGCCTTGACGATGTAGAGGCCCAGCCCCACCCCGTCCCGGTCCATGGACCGGGACTTGTCCGACTTGTGGAAGCGGTCAAAAATCAGGCCCAGCTCTTCGGGGGGGATGGTCTCCCCCTCGTTGCGGACCCGCACCACCGCCTTGCCCCCCTGGGCGGACACCTCCACCCACAGATGCCCTCCCTCCCGGGAGAACTTGATGGCGTTGTCCAGCAGGTTGTAGCACACCTGGGTGATGGCGTCCGGGTCGCCCCAGACCTTGATGGGCTCCTCCGGCAGACCGGCCACCACGTCCAGGCGGCGCTGGTTGATCTTCCCCTCCAGGCTCACCATGGCCCTGGCGGTGAGCTCCACGATGTCGAACTGCTCCTGGACCGCGCTCCCCGCCCCGGAGCCCAGGCGGGAGGCATCCAGCATCCGCCGCACCAGCCGGGCCAGGCGCTTGGTCTCCGAGGAGATGGTCTGGAGGGCCGCCGTCTCCCGGTCGGGGGGGATGGTGCCGTCCAGGATGCCGTCGGCAAAGCCGGAGATGGTGGTCATGGGGGTCTTCAGCTCGTGGGAGATGTTGGCCACGAACTCGCTGCGGCGGGCCTCCACCTGGGCCAGGGAGTCGGCCATGGCGTTGAAGGCGTGGGCCAGCTCGTTGAGCTCATGGGTGGAGCTGGTCTCGTCCATGCGCTGGTCGAACTCCCCCCGGCCGTAGTCCCGGACGATCCCGGCCATGCGCTTGACCGGCTTGGTCTGCTTCCGGGTGGCCATCAGGGTGAGAACGAAGGCCAGGGCGAAGACGGCCAGGGCGGTGAGGCCGAAGATGGCCGACAGCCCCCGCCACAGCTCCATCAGGTCGTCGGTGGCGGTGGAGATGAAGACCATGCCGATGGTGGCGTCCTCCGCCACCCCGCGGACCACGATGGGCAGCCCCACCACATAGCGCCGCTCCCGGTAGAGCCCGCCCAGGGTGCCGGTGTAGTGGTAGATCCCGTCCCGGATCACCCGGCTGGTGACCGTTTTGGCCAGCGTCTGACCCACCAGGCTCTCCGCCCCGCTCTGGTCCAGGGGGTCGGCGGAGTAGACGATGGTCCCGTCCGTCTCGCACAGCAGGACGTGGGCCTGGGAGATCTTGGCCAGGGAGTAGAGGTAGGCCTGAAAGCCCTCGGAGCGGATGTCCATCCCCTGGGCCCGGTAGGTGGCGGTGAACTCCCCGATGAAGGAGGCGTTGTCGGCCAGGGCGTCCATCTCCCGGTCGGCGGTGTAGCGGTAGCTGAGGGTGGCGAAGCCCGCCCCCAGCACCAAAAAGGAGGCCAAAATCAGCCCCGCCACCATGGCGAACTGTTTGAAATACGCCGACTTCACGCCGTGACCTCAAACTTGTAGCCCACGCCCCACACCGTCTTCAGGTTCCACTGGTCGGACACGCCCTCCAGCTTCTCCCGTAGGCGCTTGATGTGCACGTCCACCGTCCGGGAGTCGCCGAAGTAGTCAAAGCCCCAGACCTCGTCCAGCAGCTGGTTGCGGGTGAACACCCGGTTGGGGGCGGAGGCCAGGCGGTAGAGCAGCTCCAGCTCCTTGGGAGGCGTGTCCACCCGCTTGCCGTCCACCGTCAGCTCGTAGGCGTCCAGGTTGATGACCAGCTTGTCGAAGGTGAGCTTCTTCTCCGTGTTCTCCTCCTCCAGGCCGTAGCGGCGCAGGACGGCGTGGATGCGGGCCACCACCTCTTTGGTACTGAAGGGCTTGGTGATGTAGTCGTCCGCGCCCTGCTCCAGGCCGGTGACCTTGTCCTCCACCTCCCCCTTGGCGGTGAGGAGGATCACCGGGGTCTTGGCGTCTTCCCGGATCTTCTTGAGCACGCTCCACCCGTCCATCACCGGCAGCATGATGTCCAGCAAAACCAGGTCGGGGCGGTCGGAGCGGAACAGCTCCACCCCCCGGACCCCGTCGCCGGCGGTCTGGACCTCAAAGCCCTCCTTCTCCAGGTAGAGCTGCAACAGATCGGCGATGTTGGCCTCGTCTTCGATGACCAGGATCTTCTGGGCCATGGCTACCCCTTCCCTTCCTCGGTTCTTCCCTCCATTTTACACGTCCCCCGGCGAAAAGGTTGTATTTTTTGTAAATTCACCGGCGGTCCTCCCCCGGCTCCACCGGGTCCACATGGATCACCGCCCGGACGCCGTAACGCTCCCACAGGGCCCGCTCGGCCCGGTCCGCGGCACCGTGGGCGGCCAGGAGGGGCAGGTCGGCGGGCACCTCCGCGTGGATGGTGACAAAGAGGCTGCCGGGGCCGTA
>CANRBW010000075.1 GCA_947628975.1 uncultured Oscillospiraceae bacterium
CTTTTTGCAGGACCTGGGGGCCCGGACCGGGTGGTTTTCCGCCGGGGAGCTGGCGGATATGATCGCCGTCAGCGAGTCCACCCCGGGGCCCATGGGGGTGAATATGTCCACCTATGTGGGCTTCACCTGCGGCGGGCCCCTGGGGGCGGTGGTGGGGGTGCTGGGACTGGTGACCCCCTCCATCCTGGTGATCCTGCTGGTGTCGCTGTTTCTGAAGAAATTCCGGGACAGCAAGGTGGTGGACGGCGTCTTCCGGGGCCTGCGCCCCGCCTCCACCGCCCTCATCGCCGCCGCCGGGCTCAGCGTGGCCCAGATCGCCTTGCTGCGGGAGGGGACCTCTCCCCTGTCGGTGGCCGGGCTGACCCCCTACTGGCCGGGGATCGCCATCGCCGTGGCGGTGTTCGTCTGCCTGCGGCTGCCGGGGCTGAAAAAGCTCCACCCCATCCTCTATATCGCCGCCGCCGCCGCCCTGGGCGTGATCTTCCGGCTGTGAGGGGAACCTTTTCCCCTCCGGCGGCGTCCAAGCAGTACCTCCTCTCACAAAATGTAGTTGCATTTTGCCGGGGGAGGTACTATAATTTGTGTAGATTGGGAACGTGTGAGGAAGAGACACTAGACCGCTAGCTATGGAGGTGCCGAAATGAAAGGAAGAAAGCTGCTGGCCCTGGCGTTGGCCCTGGCGCTGGCCCTGGGGCTGAGCGTCCCCGCCCTGGCCGCGGAGTCCACCCATGAGGACTTCCGGGACCTGATGCTCATCAACCCCCTCACCAACGACTACCAGTGGAAATGGGCCTGGCCCACGGTGGACGACACCCTGCGCCGGGGCCTGTTCATCGGATACACGCCCTACCAGGACGCCCAGGGCAACACCGTCACCGACTTCGGCCCCGGGGACATGGTCACCGAGTCGGTGGGCCTGACCCTCTGCGCCAGGATGATCGTAGACACCGCCCAGCGGGAGACCATCCTGAAGGACCGGCTGGAGCAGATGCGGGAGATCATCCCCGGCACCGCCGACGACCCCGACGACCCCAACGCCCCCAATATGTGGTTCCGCCGGGAGGCGGCGACCTGCCTGGAGCTGGGGGTGATCTCGGAGGAGGACCTGCTAACCCTGCGGGACGCCAACCGGCTGGGCTCCCCCATGAGCAAGGCGGACTTCGCGGTCTATCTGGTCCGGGCCATGGGACTGGAGGACTTCGCCAAGGGCCTCAACGCCCAGGACCTGTCCGTGTTCAAGGATGAGGCGTCCATCGGCCGGGAGTACCGGCCCTACGTCAAGTTGCTGCACACCTACGGCGTCCTCACCGGCGACGAGAACCAGAACTTCAACCCCACCCAGGGGATGAACCGGGCGGTGTGCGCCACCATGCTCTCCCGCGCCATAGAGAACATCCTGGAGGAGCGGGGGGTCGCCGTGGAGCTGCCCCGGTACACCACCTATCCCTTCGCCGCCGGGACCATCCGGGAGGTGAGCGTGAACGCCGACGGGGACCGGGTGATGACCCTGGACGGCCTGGACGGGGAGCGGACCTTCCCCCTCCCCGCCGCGGCCCAGATCTACCAGAACAATATGCCCGCCAAGACCACCGACCTGAAAAACGGCTCCTACGCCAAGCTCCGGCTCAACGAGGCGGGAGAGGTGGTGCTGGTCCAGCTGACCCCCGCGGGCACCCTCAGCCAGGTGAAGGGCAAGTGTGACAGCGTGGACAGCGAGGGCGTGGTGGTGGACGGCGTGCGCTACGCCGTGGACCGCTTCACCCGCGTCAGCGCCGGCGGCCAGGTGGGGGACGTCTCCGTCCTCGACCCCAGCGCGGGCTACACCCAGGCGGAGATGACGGTGAACAGCCGCAAGGTGGTGCTGGCCATGACCCTCTCCGGCGGCACCCGGAGGGTGGACGGCATCCTCACCGACGTGAACGCCGTGACCCAGGGGACGGTGAGCCGGGTCACCGCCACGGTGAACGCCTTCAACGGCCTGCCCACCACCTATGACGTCACAAGCGCCGTGACCGTCACCGCCAAGGGCCAGACCCTGGACGGCCTGAAGGAGAGCTTCGAGGGCAAGCACGTGGTCCTGCGGGTCTCCGACGGGGACTTCTCCCAGCTCAAGAGCGTGGACGTGGACCTGGACGGCCAGTACATCCAGGGGGTGCTCCAGAGCGTCAACAACAAGCAGAGCCCGGTGAAGGTGGAGATCACCCGCGCCGGGGACAGCCGCCGGACCTCCTACGAGGTGGACGAGGAGTGCCAGATCACCTATGAGGGCAAGAGCGCCCTGCTGAAGGACCTGACCTCCGGCTCCTACGTCACCGCCAAGCTGGAGGGGGCCACCGTCACCGTCCTAGACGCCTGGACCGGGCTGGAGAGCGTGTCGGGCACCCTCAGCGCCGTGACCTACGCCGACCCCACCGTGCTGGTGGTCACCGATAAGGACGGGGCCAGGTCCGAGTTCTCCATCCCCCTGGACCAGCTGAAGAACGTGACCATCCTGGTGGACGGCGAGGACGGGGACATCACCAACCTGGCCAAGGGGGACAGCGTGGTGGTCACCCTGCGCTACCACACCATCACCCAGATCGACGTGACCCCCAGGGAAGCTGACGTCACCGGCACCCTGAACGCCATCACCATCAACGCCGACGGCTCAGTGGTGCTGGACGTCCGGCTGCCGGAGGGGACCACCCACGCCTACACCGCCACCTCCACCACCACCGTCACCAGGGACGGCAAGCCGGTGGACCTGCTGGAGCTGGCCAAGGCCAGGGGGCTGACCGTCTCCCTGGTGACCAACGGGGACCAGGCGGTCTCGGTCCAGTACTCCGGCACCGCCACCCCCCAGGACACGGTGGAGGGGACCATCCTGAACAAGGACGACCAGAGCCGCATCGCCACCGTGCTGGTCTATGACGCCGCCGGGGCCGCCCGGCCGGTGAACGTCCACATCGCCAGCGGCACCACCATCAGCACCGCCGAGGGAACCATCCTGTCCAACATCACCCGGCTCAACCCGGGGGACTCCATCCAGGTCTACGGCTCCTACAACGCCGACGGGACTTTCGAGGCCAAGCTGGTGATCCGCCGCTGAGTCCGGTGGACCGAGGCGGATCCAACAGAGCGGAAGACAAGGTGGCGGGTCGCTGACCCGCCACCTTTTGAAAAGGGGGATGGGCGTGAAGCGCAGAGGAGCCGCCCTGGCGGCGCTGCTGGTCCTGGTGGTCTGCGTCCTGGCCGGGGGGCGGATCCTCTCCGCCCGGGAGGAGGCGGACTTCCCCGTCCTCTCCCCCGCCCCGGTCCGGCGGGAGCGGCCGGTGCTGGCCTATCTGGGCTCCTCCGCCCACCCCTGGGACCGGGAGCTGACCCAGGCCCTGGAGCGGGCCGCCGGGGAGCGGGACTGGACCCTGGTCACCTACGACTGCCGGGGCGGGGCGGAGACCCAGCTGAGGCAGGCGGAGGACCTGGCCCGCCGGGGCGAGGCCCGGTGGGCGGTGCTCTGCCCGGCGGACGGGGACGGCTCCGGCGCGGCCCTCCTGGAGCGGGCCGGGGTCCGGGTGGTGGTGGTCACCCCCCAGGGGAGCGACGCCGACTGGGGGGAGAGCTGCCGGGTGTCCCCCGCCCCCGGGGAGCCCTACGCCGCCGCGGCCGCGGCCCTGGACGGGGTGGGGCCGGTGGCGGTGGTCGCCGACCTCCCCGACGACCCCAGGGCGGAGCCGGCCTGTCAGGCGCTGGCCTCGGCGGGGCTGGAGGTGGACGGGTACGGCGCGTGCTGGGGGGAGGCGGACTACGCCGGGGACTACCTGGCCCAGGTCCTGGAGCGCCGCCCCCGCCTGGGGGGCGTGCTGGCCTTCAGCCTGGCCGGCGCCCAGGGGGCCAAGGCGGCCCTGCCGGAGGGGCGGGTCCTCTGCCTGGAGACCGGGGAGGCCGCCCGGTGGGCGCTGGAGCTGGGCGGAGTGGACGGCCTGGTCCAGGTCTCCGGCCAGGAGGCGGCCCGGCAGACGGTGGCCGCCCTGACCGCCCTGGCCGCCGGCCAGACCCCCGCCCCGGAGCCCCTGGCGGTGGAGGTCCAACTGGGGGCGGACTGAGGATAGACCGGCGGCCAGACCCCCGCCCCGGAGCCCCTGGCGGTGGAGGTCCGGCTGGGGGAGGACTGAGGATAGACCGATGGAAAACAACGAAAGCCACGCGGAAACTTCCGCGTGGCTTTCGACTTTGTCTCAAAAAGCGGCCCGGCCGCCGCTTCCCCCCTGTTTTTCGGCCCGCCGGGCCCCTTTCGGCGGGAGCGCCGGGCCGGTAGGAGCTGAGGACGGGGTCAGGGCCGGTCGGGGGTCCGGGCGTCGGGGAAAAACTGGCCGGTGGCGTGGGCCAGAAGGCGCTCAAAGGTCTCGTCGGACAGGTCGTGCTCCACCTTGCAGGCGTCCTGCTCGGCCACCGCCCGGTCCACCCCCAGGCGGACGAAGAACTCGGTGAGGAGGCGGTGGCGGTCCCAGGTGCGGCGGGCCACCGCCTCCCCCGCCGGGGTCAGGGTGATGACCCCGGAGTCCTCCACCTGGATGTACCCGCTCTCCCGGAGCTTTTTCATGGCGACGCTGACGCTGGGTTTGGAGTAGCCCAGGTCGGTGACCACGTCGATACTGCGAACCGCCTTGCCCTGTTCGCGCAGCTTCAGGATGGACTCCAGATAGTCCTCCCCCGATTCGTGAATGGCCACGGGAACCGCCGCCCTTCCTCTGCCTGACTTAGTTACAGACTAGCACAACCTGTCCCAAAGGGCAAGAAAAATTTTCAAAATGGGGTTGACAAACCGATGCGGTTTGTCTATACTAACCACGTCGGCGGTTAGTAAATACTAACCGCCGAATGCCGGAGCCCGACGGTCCGGAGAGAGGAGGCGCGGCGATGCCGCTGTCTATGTTGGCCCCCGGTGAGGAGGGGGCGATCCGCGCGGTGAGAGGGAAGGAAGAGGTCCGTGCCCACCTGGCCCAGCTGGGCTTTGTGGTGGGGACGGCGGTGCGGGTGGTCAACGCCGTGGGGGGCAATCTGATCCTCCAGGTGCGGGACAGCCGCGTGGCCCTGGACCGGGCGATGGCGGAAAAGATACTGGTGGGATAAGGAGGAGAGAAGGGTGAAGACACTCAGGGACCTGGCCGTGGGCCAGCGCGCCGCGGTGGTACGGGTACACGGCGAGGGCGCGGTCCGGCGGCGGATCATGGACATGGGGATCACCAAGGGCACGGAGATCTATGTGCGGAAGGTGGCGCCCCTGGGGGACCCCATGGAGCTGAACGTCCGGGGGTACGAGCTGTCCGTGCGGAAGGCGGACGCGGAAATGGTGGAGGTGGAGGGAGGATGAAGACGACCATCGCCCTGGCGGGCAATCCCAACTGCGGCAAGACCACCCTGTTCAACGCCCTCACCGGCGCCAATCAGTATGTGGGCAACTGGCCGGGGGTGACGGTGGAGAAGAAGGAGGGGCGGCTGAAGGGCCACAGGGATGTGACCGTCCAGGACCTGCCCGGCATCTACTCCCTGTCCCCCTACACCCCGGAGGAGGTGGTGGCCAGGGACTACCTGGTCCGGGAGCGGCCCGCCGCCATCCTGAACATCGTGGACGGGACCAATATCGAGCGCAACCTCTACCTGACCACCCAGCTGCTGGAGCAGGGCCTGCCGGTGGTGGTGGCGGTGAACATGATCGACCTGACCGAGAAGAACGGGGACAAGCTGGACTTGGACAAACTCTCCCAGGCTCTGGGGTGCCCGGTGCTGGCCCTGTCCGCCCTGGGGGGCAGAGGGGTGGACGCCCTGGTGGACCGGGTGCTGGCGGCGGCCCAGGCCGCCGCGGGGCAGGAGGTCCCGGCGGACCTGGCCCGGCGGCTGGCCCAGGCCAGGGAGGACAAGGAGGACCCGGAGGAGGCCCAGGCCGCCGCCCGGTATGACTTCATCGCCCAGGTGGTGGGCCAGGCGGTCCGGAAGGGCAAGGCCAAGGGGACCCTCACCCTGTCCGACAAGATCGACCGGGTGGTGACCAACCGGATCCTGGCCCTGCCCATCTTCGCGGCGGTGATGTTCCTCATCTACTCCCTGGCCATGGGGACCTCCATCGCCGACGGGGGGTTCTCCATCGGCACCTTCGCCACCGACTGGGCCAACGACACCCTGTTCGGGGAGATCGTCCCCGGCTTCTTTGACCGGGTGCTCACCGCCGCCGGGGTGCTGGAGGGGAGCTGGCTCTACGGCCTGATCCAGGACGGCATCGTGGCCGGGGTGGGCGCGGTGCTGGGCTTCGTGCCCCAGATGCTGGTGCTGTTCTTCCTGCTGAGCATCCTGGAGGACGTGGGCTACATGGCCCGGATCGCCTTCATCATGGACCGGGTCTTCCGGCGCTTCGGGCTGTCGGGGAAGAGCTTTATCCCCATGCTGGTGGCCACCGGCTGCGGCGTGCCCGGCATCATGGCCTCCCGGACCATCGAACAGGACCGGGACCGGCGGATGACGGTGATGACCACCGGCTTCATCCCCTGCGGGGCCAAGCTGCCCATCATCGGCCTGTTCGCCGGGGCGGTGTTCGGCAACTCCCCCTTCGTGGCGGTGTCCGCCTTCTTCATCGGGGTGGCGGCGGTGGTCCTGTCCGGCATCATGCTCAAGAAGTTCCGGGCCTTCGCCGGGGAGCCCGCCCCCTTCGTCATGGAGCTGCCCGCCTATCACCTCCCCTCCCCCGGCAACGTCCTGCGGGCCACCTGGGAGCGGGGCTGGTCCTTCATCAAGCGGGCCGGGACGGTCATCCTCCTCTCCTCCATCGTGCTGTGGTTCCTGATGGGCTACGGCGTGGTGGACGGCGCCCTCCAGGCGGTGGAGGACAACAACGACTCCCTGCTGGCCGCCATCGGCGGGGCTATCGCCTGGGTCTTCTACCCCCTGGGGTGGATGGGGGATATGGCCTGGAAGGCGGCCACCGCCACCCTCACCGGCCTCATCGCCAAGGAGGAGGTGGTGAACTTCTTCGGCGTGGCCTACCGCTACGCCGGGAGCGCGGACCTGCTGGAGGACAGCTCCAGCATCTGGAGCCTGATCGGCGCGGACTTCGGGGCGGTCACCGCCTACTCCTTCCTGATCTTCAACCTGCTGTGCGCCCCCTGCTTCGCCGCCATGGGGGCCATCCGCCGGGAGATGAACAGCCCCAAGTGGACCGCCGCCGCCATCGGGTATATGTGCGCCTTCGCCTATGTGACGGCCATGATCGTCTACCAGCTGGGCGGGCTGTTCACCGGGGAGGCCGCCTTCGGCCCCTTCACGGTGGTGGCGGTGCTGGCCCTGGCGGGGATG
>CANRBW010000076.1 GCA_947628975.1 uncultured Oscillospiraceae bacterium
GGTCTGCCGAGGAAAGAGCGGAGCAGTTAAAGAAGGCGTATTCGTCGATGATAGTTAGATTTTTGCTGAAGGTCACACTTGCGAGATTGGTACAATCTCTGAAGGCGTTTGATTTAATGGCAGTAACCGTGTTCGGAATTTCAATATGGGTCAGGCCGGTGCAGTTCCAAAAAAGTCCCTCTTGTATTTCGGAGATACCCTCCCCGAAAGTAACGTGGTCCAGAGAAGAACATCCGGAAAAGTTACCTTGGTTAAAAGTTTCACACCACTCAAGCGTGCTCGGAATGTAGACCTCGGTAAGTGAAGTGCAATTGCCGAAGGCCCTGGAACTAGAACCGTAGCGCGGGTCATATCCACCCAGGTACAGAAGACCTTCCGGCAGGTCTGCCGAGGAAAGAGCGGAGCAGTTAAAGAAGGCGTATTCGTCGATGATAGTTAGATTTTTGCTGAAGGTCACATTTGCGAGATTGGTACAATCTCTGAAGGCCCCGCTACCAATTGTCTTTACCGTATCAGGGATACTCACGATCCGCAGGAGCGTGTTGCCTTGGAAGGCGCCGCTTCCGATGGCGGTGATGGTTTCGCCGTCGATGGTCTCGGGGATGTTGAGGACGCCGGCGTTGCCGCTGTATTTGGTGAGGGTGGCGGTGCCGTCGTTGTTGGACTGGGTGGTCCAGATGATGACGGGCTCGGCGTTGGCCGGGGTCCAGGTGCTGGAGGCGTTCGCGTTGCCGCTGGAATAGTAGCGGGAGGAGGGGGAGGTGGTGTATTTGGGGGTGGTGTACCCGCCGCTGCCGAACTCCGTGCCGGGGTCGCTCTTGCCCCGGGTGCAGGCGGCCACGCTGACGCCGTCCTCCCGGTGCTCATAGACCCGCACGGGGCTGTTGCTCTCGGTATAGAACTCCCACTTCTTCTGGTACTTCAGCCCGCTCTTGCCCGGCAGCTTTACCTCCGCGTTGATGGAGGCGTCGGCGGCCAAAAACCCGGAGATGGTGGAGCAGGTGGTGGGTTTGCCGGAGCTGTACCGCTTGCCGGACAGCCGGACCTCCGGCCCGATGGTCACCGAGGCGTCCGCCTTGACCACCTTCGCGTCCAGCCAGACGCCCACCGCCAGCTTGGCCGAGACCTTCCCCTCGGCGGTGAGGGAGGAGCCCTTGTCGGTGAGGTTCTTGACAAAGCCGAAGCCGGACTTGTCGTGCTCCATCCCCACGGTGAAGCCGGAGGAGTAGGTGTAGGACAGGGTGGCCTCCACCCCCAGCTGGAGCTCCACCCCCGCGTGGCCCAGGGGGCCCAGGTCCAGGGTGCCGATGGGCAGGTGTTGGGCGGCCTTGTCATTGATGAGATCCACCTTGATCGAGGAGCTGACGTCGATGGTCCCGGACAGGGAGATGGCCTGGCGGTTCGTGTTGAAGGTGGAGTCGATCTTGATGTCCTTGATCTTGACCGACAGCGTGCCGGAGATGCCGCTGCTCAGCTCGATCTTCTTGTTGAAGGTGATGCTGTCCTTGGACTTGTAGGCCACCACGGAGGGGCCGAAGGTGGCGGTGCCCCCGTCGGCGGTGGAGAGGGTGGCCACCTCCGTGCTGGGGATGCCCTCCTGGATCTCCGCCTCCAGGGTGCCGGAGAAGTTGGCCTCCAGGATGGAGTCCTCCGGCGCGTCGGTGGTGGCGATGGTCAGGAAGCCGCTGGCGTCGCGGTCAACGCGCTGGGCGGTATACACAAAGGCCAGGTCCTGGTAGTAGACGGCGAAGACGCTCCCCTGGGTGATGGCCGGGCCGTCGTAGCCGCCGATCTCCACCGTGTTCTCCTCCCGGTGGATGAGGACGTTGGCGGTCCGGGGCACCTCGATAACGCCGGCGGCGAAGGTGTACTGGGACACCGCCTCCCCCTCGGCGCGGTCCGCCACCGCCGTCTGGGCCGCCGTCAGCATGGCGGTCTGCTCGGCGGCGGTCACCGTCCGGTCGGGGGAGAAGGCGCCGCTCACCAGCCGGAGCCAGCCCCGCTCCACCGCCGCCTGGGCGTAGTCGGGGAAGAGGAGGGCGTCGGCGTCGCTGAAGGAGGGGGCGTTTTCGGGCAGATAGCCCAGCGGGACGCTCAGGGCGTTCACCGCGAACTCCCTGGTGAGGGCGCCGTCGGGGTCAAAGGGGTCGCCGGGCTCGGTGGTGACCATCCCGGCCTTGACCGCCGCCATGATGTCGGCAAAGTAGGTGTGCTCGGCGATGTCGGGGTAGTAGAGGTCGGGGTATTCCGCCTCCGGGATGGTCAGGCCGAAGATACCCACCAGGTCGTGGAGCCACTCCGCGCGGGTCAGCCCCTCCCCGGTGAGGGGGGTGAAGGACCCCGCCGCCAGCTGGGGGAGGTCCTGGGCCGCCGCGGCGCTCTCCGGCGCGTCAGCCGGGGCGGGCTCCGGGGCGTCAGAGGGGGCGGGGGTCGGGTCGGGAGCGGGCTCCGGGGCGGGGAGGGGGTCCTCCTCCGGCTCCACGGGGATGACCTCCTCCCCCTGGGGGGTCTCGGCGCTCTGGGAGCTCTCTTGGTCCATGAGGGTGACCGCCTGGGCGGGGACGAGGCCCAGGGTCAGGGTCAGGACCAGCAGCAGACAAAAGATCCGTTTCATGTTCTCTACCTCTTTTCCTGTTTTTGGGCACAAAAAAGCGCGCAGCCGAAGCTACGCGCCGAAAAACACATAGCTCCTGCTTGTCGCGACACAAACTCCACAGGGCCTCAGCCGACGTGTGGAAACGGAGCCTGCATTTTTACCGAAAGGTAAACACGCAAGCCGAGGCTCCTGTCTATGAGTTTGTGTCGCGAGGCCATTATAGCATGGACCCGGGGAAAAGAAAAGGAAATTTTGGAATTCTTCCCGGAAGAAGGGGAGAAAAGGGCAAAAAAGGAGCCTCCCGAAGGAGGCTCCAAAGCCGGCGGCGCCGTGGGCGCTCTCCCGGCGGGGCGTCAGGGGAACCGGACGGTGTTGTGGTCGAACAGCGCCGCCAGCACCGCGTCCGCGGCGCTCTGGTCCACGGGCTGGAGGAGGGCGTCCCCCGTCTCGCCGCCGGACAGGGCCCACCAGGCGGCGGGCTCCCTGGCCCAGTCGGGGGAGAGGGCCGGGGCGGGGCCGTCGGGGAGCTGGAAGCCCGCGGCGGCGGCCAGCCGGTAGGCCATGGCGACCGCCTCCATCCGGGTGATCTCCTGCTCCGGGGCGAAGGCGCCGCCACCCACGCCGTTGGTCGCGCCGTGGCGCTCCGCCCAGGCGGAGGCGTGGTACAGGTCCCGGTCGGCGCCGGACACGTCGGAAAAGACCAGGTAGGTCCCCAGCCCGCCGGGCGCGGAGGACTGGCCGTCCCGGTCGGGGGACGGGAAGTCCGCCTCCTGCTCCACCGGCGTGCCGCCCCGCTCCAGGTAGGCGTTGTAGAGGGCCTTGACGAAGTCGCCCCGGGTGAGGAGCGGGACCCGCTCCGGCCACTGGATCTGGAGGGAGGTCACATAGATGGCGTTGTCCCCGGCGGTGCCGGTGTGGTTGACCTCCACCCCCCCGGCGGTCACCCCGTCCAGACCGGGGACGTAGGCGGACAGCGCCACCGTCTCCTCCGTGGCGGTGGAGCTCACGGCGGCGTAGAGCCGCTGGCCCCGGGTGTAGACCCGGACGGTGGTCTCGGTGAGGAACATACCGGAGATCACCGGCTGGGTGAGGAGGGCGGAGCCCCCGTCGGCGGTGTGGGCCACTAGGGCGAAGCCGCACTCGCTGCTGGAGGCGCGGTAGATCCGCAGGCCCCAGCCGGTGCGGGCGGCGGGGTCATACTTGACCATGAAGTCCATGTACTGGTTGGTGGAGCCGAAGCCCTGCCCGGCGGTCTTGCCGGGGGCCAGGGTGAGGGTCAGCTCCATCTCCCGGTCCAGGGGCTCCGGGGGGGTGTACATCAGCCGGGCGCCCCGGTCGGTGTTGAAGAGGCCGGTGACCCCGGCGGTGCCGTTCTTTACCCCGGTGCCGTAGTCCCACTTGGACTGCCCGTCGCACGCCGCGGTCCAGCCGCCGGGGAAGGAGCCGGTGTCCGGCTGGGTGTCGGCGGGCTTCACGCTGTCCACCGTCCAGAAGCCGGGGAGGATCCGGCCCTGGGTCTCCACGGGGAAGGTGGCCAGGTCCAGCTCCAGCGCGCCGGAGAAGGGGGGGACCCCCTCCGGGGCGATGGGGGCGGGGGAGAGGGCGGAGACGGCGGGGCCGTAGTCGGAGCGGATGTGCTTGGGCTCCACCGTGGCCATCAGGTACTTGCCCACCATGGCCTGGGTGAGGGGGATGGAGGCGAGGGGGGTATCGCCCCGGCCCACGGCGACGGCCACGGGGTTCGTCCCCTGGGCGTCGTCGCAGACATACCAGGTGATCCGGGCCAGGTCGGCCCGCCCCTGGGTGGAGGCGGGGTCGTAGGCGTAGGTCACGGCGGCGGCGCCGTCGCCGGTCTGGCTGACGGCGGGGAGCCGCGCAAAGACCGGGGCGGGGAGGACGCTGGGCCGGACGGTGAGGGCCACCGCCGCCTCCAGCCCGGAGGCGTCCCGGGCGGTGACGATGACCAGGGCGGTCTCCTCGGTGGTGTTGGTCCCCTCCACGGTGCAGGTGCCGTCGGGGTTGGGGGTGAGCTTCACATACGGCCTGTCGCTCTCCCGCACCGACCAGGTCACCTGGGCGGCGGCGTTGTAGTCGGTGTCCGCCTGGGGACCGGTGAGGGCATAGCCCAGGGTGAGCGTCCCGTTCTCCCCGCCGGACACCATGGTGGCGGCGGCCGCGCCGGGATCGTCCGAGAGGTACGCGGTCATAGAGGTGGGCAGGTCGGCCGCCCCGGCGGCGGTGACGGCGGCCTTCTGACCCAGGGGGTCCCAGTCGTCCTGGCCCCGGAGGAGGTTGTAGACATTATAGGTCCCGTCCTCCAGCTTGAAGGCCCGCAGGGCGGCCTGGCCGGCGAGGTCCACCCCCGCGTCGGGGCGGGCCCCGGCGGAGAAGGTGACGGGGGCGCCGTTGAAGTCCACGTTGGCGTAGTAGCTCTTGAACGTCTCATCAAACACGTCGCTCCAGCCGATGTCGGCGCTGGGGATGTCGCTGACAAAGGAGCTGTCGATGACGGTGAAGGGTCCGGCGCTCTTGACCAGGTACTGGGTGGCGGAGGCGGTGTCCGCGCCCGCGTTGATGGGCACGATCTTCATCCGGCAGTCCAGCAGGGTGACTCCGCTGGAGGTGTACCAGGGCTTGGAGGAGTAGAACTCAAAGTCGCAGTTCAGGTACACCGCCTGGGCCGAGCCGTTGAGGGAGTCGTCGGTGGACTCCATGTGGCAGTCCACATAGAGGGCCCGCTGGGCGCTGTTGAAGGGCATCATGTTCAGCCGGCTGACAAAGCGGACGTTCCGGGCCAGGAGCTTGTCGCCGTCATAGACGCCGATCTGCCCCTGGGTGATGTTGCCCGGGGCCCTGGCGGGGACGTTGAGGGCGGGGTCGGGGGGATAGACCAGGTCCACGTTGCAGTAGTCGCCGAAGGTCAGGTTCTCCAGGGTCAGGCCGTCCCCGGTGATGTGGAACATGGTATAGTTGGAGCCCATGAAGCCCACGTCGTGGCCGAAGTTGGCCGCCACCACCACGTTCCGGGGGTCGTCGGCCAGGCCGGTGATGTGGAGGTTCTGGCAGGCCAGCTCCAGCTGGTAGTCCCCGGTCATGTTCTGGGCCTCCGGGGCCTGGGGGTCGTGGAGCCAGTAGACGTAGGGGGCCAGGTAGAGCTCCATGGGTTCGGCCTCGGTGCCGTCGGTCAGGTGGGCCACGGCGTCCACAAAGGAGTTGTAGACATAGGGGGACCGGGCGGCCCGGTCGTCGGAGAGGCGGCCGTCCACATAGAGGGCGCGGGGGCCCAGGGCGACCTGTCGGCCCTGGTAGGTGAAGGAGGCCCCGTCCTCGGCCAGGGCGGGGAGTTCCTGGGCGGGGGCGGCGGCCAGGGCGGTCGTCCCGCCCAGGGCGAACAGGGCGGCGGCCAGGGCCAGGGAGAGGCAGAGGGTCAATTTTTTCATGGGGAGCGGCTCCTTTCTGTATGGTGGGGTAACGGCCCGCCGGGCCGGGAAAGACACAGGCCGCCGACGGCGGCGGAGTGGGGGTCAGCCGGGGCGGGAGCGGTCCCCCTGGCCGTCCATCTTGGACTCCTCGTTCTTGATCTCCCAGTGGATGAGGAAGGTCAGCGCGCCCCGGAGCAGGATGATGGCCCCCAGGATGAGCAGCTCGCTGGGGGTGCGGACCACGGCGGTCCGCAGGACCTCGCCCCCCAGTTTGAACTCCAGGGCCAGGGCGATCCCCTCGGCCAGGCCGAGGCGCACATGGCCGTCGTGCTTCAGGCAGCCCACCAGGGCCTTGCACGCCGCCACCAGCAGCACCCCCACGCCGATACACTCCAGAAACAGCACCCCGAACTGGACCACGATCTCAAACCATTGCTCTACGCTGTTCAACGCGCTCACGATCCCGGCCTCCCTCTGTGTTGTGTTTCGTCCCGGAGCCCGGGGGCCGCGCGGGACAGGCGGCGGACCAGCACGCCCCCCAGCAGTCCGATGAGGGCGCCGGCCACTAGCCCGGTCACCGCCAGGGGGACGAAGTAGTACGCCACCCAGACGCTGTCCACCAGGAAAACGGCCACGGCGATCTGCCCCAGGTTGTGGGCCAGGCCGCCCAGGATGCTGACCCCGGTGCAGTCCAGGGCCCCCAGGGCCTTGGCCGCCGCCATGGCCAGCAGGCTCAGCGCCCCGCCGGCCAGGCTGAAGGCGAAGCTGAAGAGGTTGCCGAAGAGCAGGGCGTTGACCGCGATCCGCACCGCCGAGACCAGGGCCGCCTCCCGCCAGGAGTAGAGGTAGAGGGCGGCGACCACCGCCAGGTTGGGCAGACCCAGCTTCATCCCCGGCACGGCGGCGAACACCGGGACCAGCGACTCCACATAGCCCAGGAGGATGGCCGCCGCGCAGAACAGGCCCAGGTAGGCCGTCCTGCGTCCCCGCGCGCCCATCCTAGCCCTCCCCCCTGGGGATGTAGACGATCAGGGCGTGGGGCAGACAGGCGATGGTCTCCCCCGGCTGGGAGATGGGGCCGGTGCGGACGCAGATCTGGTCGGGGCAGTCGGCCTGGACCACCGCCACCGCCCCGTCCCGGACCCGGATGAGGTTGCGGCCGGTCTCCGGCTCGCCCACCCAGAACTCCCGGTCCCGAGACAGGTCCAGCTCCAGCGTCTCCCGGCCGGACAGCCGGACCACCGCCCTGGTGCCCTCCCCCCGGAGCCAGAGCCGC
>CANRBW010000077.1 GCA_947628975.1 uncultured Oscillospiraceae bacterium
GTGCCCACCTGGCTGCGCAGGCCCTGCCCAGGTCCTCCAGGCTGGCGCCCACCACCAGCCCGCCCTCGGAGAAGGCGCTCTGGGTGCGGCCGTAGACGATTTGGAGGAACAGCTCCCGCATGGCGGTGTTGATGGCGTCGCACACCAGGTCGGTGTTCAGCGCCTCCAGCAGGGTCTTGCCGATGAGGATCTCGCTGGCCATGGCGGCGGAGTGGGTCATGCCGGAGCAGCCGATGGTCTCCACCAGGGCCTCTTCGATGATGCCGTCCTTCACGTTCAGGGTGAGCTTGCAGGCGCCCTGCTGGGGGGCGCACCAGCCGATGCCGTGGGTGAAGCCGCTGATGTCGCCGATCTGCTTGGCCTGGACCCACTTCCCCTCCTCCGGGATGGGGGCGGGACCGTGGTAGGCGCCCTTGGCCACGGGACACATATTCTGAACTTCAGTGGAATAGATCATCCGTGTTTCCTCCTTTTACCTTTCTGTGAGCTTGCCTTCGGTGGCTATTATACGATACCCCCGGCCAAAAGTAAAGCGTTATTGTCAGGATTTTTGGGCCCAGTTTCCCCAGCTTTTTGTGCAAAAGGTCTCCGGGGCATAAAAATGCCGACGCCGCGGGGCGCGCCCCGGTCCGGCGTCGGCACAACGGGCCTTACTTCTGGGCCTTGGCCAGCTCGGTCAGCTGGGTGAAGGCGGCCTTGTCGTTGACGGCCAGCTCGGCCAGCATCTTGCGGTCGATCTGGACGTTGGCCGCCTTCAGGCCGTGCATGAAGGTGGAGTAGTTCATGCCGTTGAGCTTGCAGGCGGCGGAGATGCGGGTGATCCACAGCTGGCGGAAGTCCCGCTTCTTCATCCGGCGGCCGGCGTAGGCGTACTGCAGGGACTTCATCACCTGCTGCTTGGCCATCTTGAAGTGCTTGGACTTGGCGCCCCAGTAGCCCTTGGCCATCTTCAGCGTTCTATTCCTTCTCTTGCGCGTCATCATCGCGCCTTTCACTCTTGCCATTTTGGAAAGCCTCCTATATCTTGGTAAAGGTACGGTAGATCATTTGTAGGGGATCATGCGCTTGATGGTGGCGGCGTTGGTCACGTCGGCGTAGGTGCCGGCGCGGAGCCCTCTCTTGCGCTTGGTGGTCTTGCCGTGGCCGTTGAGCAGGTGGCTCTTGTAGGCGTGGGCGCGCTTGACCTTGCCGGTCTTGGTGAGCTTGAAGCGCTTTTTGGAAGCGGAGTGGGTCTTCAGTTTGATCTTAGGCATTTTCGCTGTCTCCTTCGTTTTTAGTTTCTCCGGCGGGGGCGGGGGCCTCCGTCCTGGCCTTGGCCTTGCCCTTTCTGGCGTCCTCCTTCACCCGGGGGGCCAGGAAGATGCTCATGTGGCGGCCGTCCAGCTTGGGCTCCTTCTCCAGATTGGCGGTCTCGGCGCAGGACTCGGCAAACTTCAGCAGCAGGTCCCGGCCGATCTCGGTGTGGGCCATCTCCCGGCCCCGGAAGCGCACAGTGACCTTGACCCGGTTCCCCTCCCCCAGGAACTTCTGGGCGTTGCGGAGCTTGACGTTGAAGTCGCCCACGTCGATGCCGGGGGACATACGGATCTCCTTGATCTCCACCACGTGCTGGTTCTTCCTGGCCTCCTTGTCCCGCTTGGCCTGCTCGAACCGGTACTTGCCGTAGTCCATGAGCTTGCACACCGGGGGGACGGCGTTGGGCGAGATCTTCACCAGGTCCAGCTCAGCCTCCTCGGCCTTGGCCAGCGCCTCCTGGGCGGACATGATGCCCAGCTGCTCGCCGGTCTCGCCGACCAGGCGGACCTCCCTGTCCCGGATCTCCTCGTTGATCTGATGGGCCGTGTTAGCGATGGAAAAACACCTCCAGACATAAAAAAGCGGATACCCCACGGGTACCCGATCCAACGTGAAACCGCCACCGGCGTCGCCGGCGGAGCGTCCGTGTTGACCCTTTGGCCGCGGCCTGGGGTGAGGAGAGGGCACCCTTCCTTCTTCTTTGTACCGAAACAGTATACCAGCCCTCGCCCCTCTTGTCAACCCCTTTTTGCGTTTGCCCTCTAACTATCGGAGAGAAAAACCTTTTTTGTGCCCTATTCCGAATCTAGGCTTGTTCCCTTTTTGGCGTTTGCCCTTCCACTCTCGGAGGGAAAAACCTTTTTTGTGCTCTATTCCGAATCGAGGCTTGTTCCCTTTTTGGCGTTTGCCCTTCCACTCTCGGAGGGAAAAACCTTCTTTGTGCCCTATTCCGAATCTAGGCTGGCCACCTTTTTGGCGTTTGCCCTTTCCCTATCGGAGAAAACCACCTTTTTTTGTGTCGGCCCTCGCCGGCGGGGCGGTCAGCCCAGGGGCTCCGGGCCCATGGCGGTGTGGAGTTCGGAGGTGATGGCGCCGCGGAAGATCCGGTCGGCGGCGGTGTGGAGGGTCTGGAGGGTGCCGGGCAGTTCCGGCATCTTCACGTTGCCGGACACGGACAGGTCCTGGTCCAGGATGAACTTGACCTCCTTGTCCCGCTTGCCGTCCCCCAGCAGACCCAGACCGGCGTGGACCTTGGCCCGGCAGCCCTGGCCCAGGGCCATCTCCACGTCCACAGCGCACTTGGTCAGCTCGCTCTCCTCCACGTCCGGCTCGGCCATCACCCCCAGCCAGGCGGGCTGGATCAGCTCCGCCCAGGTCCGGTCCTCCAGGTGGAGGCGCTGGCGGCTGACGGCGTTGACGTAGCGCAGGCCCACCCGCTCAAAGAAGGCGGGGCGGTAGATGGGGATGAACTCCGCCAGGACCTTGTCCAGCCGCCCGGCGAAGTCCTCCCAGACGGTGTAGCGCAGGGTGCTCAGGGCGATGAAGCCGGAGGTGAGGTTCACCTTCCAGCAGTTGTCCTCGGTGAGGAAGACGTAGTTGTTGACCGGCTTCTGGGCCTCCAGGGTGGGGTTGGGGGTGTTGGCGTTCAACACCTTGGGGGCGGGCTGGTCCCGCTGGAGCTGATAGCGGGGGTAGTCCCCCCGGATGCGGTCTTGGAACCCGGCGGGCTCCTGGGCGCCGATGGACAAGATTGCCGGGAAGCGCAGCTGACAGATGGTCTCGATGACGGGGGAAGCCAGATAGCGGTAGCGGTCCTCGGAGGCGAACATGGTCCAGGCCCCTTTCCTGCGAAGCGTTTTTTCTATTCTACCCCAGGGCGGGGGAAAAGTCAATCGCCCCCGGCGGTCCTGGGGTCCAGGTGGGTGACCTGGATCGGCCCGCCGGGCTCCCAGGTCACCAGGGCGAAGCGGCCGTCCAGCGCCGCCCCCGGATTGACCGCCACCAGCCCCCCGGCCCGGGTCAGCAGCGGCCGGTGGGTGTGGCCGAAGAGGAGCAGGTCCGCCCCCGCCGCCTGGGCCGCCGCCACCGCGGCGGCCACCCCGGACTTCACCCCCCTGGTGTGGCCGTGGAGGTAGAACACCGTCCGCCCCGCCAGCCGGACCAGCCCCTCGGCCTGGGCGGCGCTGTCCCAGTCGCAGTTGCCAGGGACCTGGTAGAGCGTCAGCGTCGGACAGGCCAGCCGCAGGGCCTCCCCGTCCCGGACCCGGTCGCCCAGGTGGAAGGCCGCGTCGGGCCGGTATCGCTCCACCCGGCCGTGGGAGTCGGAAAAGACCAGGACGCGCATCGAGGTTCACCTTCTCAAAAAAATCTCATATACTGGGGCGAAAGGGGAGTTGGATATGTCCAAGCAAGACCCGTGGAGCGCCCTGGGGCGCGACCCCCAGGCCGCCGCCCTGCTGGGGGACCGGGCGGCCCTGTCCGCCCTGCTGCGCAGTGACGAGGCCAAGACCCTGGCCCAGCTGCTCCAGCGCGTGGGGGGCGACGGGCTCCGGCAGGCCGCCCAGTCGGCGGCGGAGGGGGACAGCGCGGCCCTGGCGGCCCTGGTGGAAAAGCTCCGCGCCGACCCCAAGGGGGCCCAGGCCCTCCGTCAGATGGACCGGAAGATCGACCCATAGAAACCAGGAAGGGAGGGACGGGCCGTGGCACAGTGGGAGGATAAGCTGGGGGCGATCCTCAACGACCCCCAGACCATGGGCCGCATCCTGTCCATCGCCCAGTCCCTGGAGGGGGGCGGCGAGACCCCCGGCCAACCGGCCGACCCGCCGACAGCGGAGGCGCCCGCGGCGGCAACGCCGACGGCGGCGAAGGCGTCCGCCACGGCAGAGGTGTCCGCGCCGAAAGCGGCCCCTCCGCCGGAGGCGGGTCCGGCGCCGGACCCCCGGCTGATGGCGGCGGGACTGCGGGCCCTGTCCGCCTGGCAGGGGCCGGACGACAACCGCACCGCCCTGCTCCAGGCCCTGCGCCCCTTCCTCAAAAGCGAGCGCCACGACAAGCTGGACCGGGCGGTGCGGATCACCAGGCTCACCCGCGTGGTCCGGGCGGCTCTGGACGCCTTCAGGGGGGAGGAGGGAGATGTATAACCGCTACATACCGGACCGGGAGGAGGCCGTCCCCGTGGGCGGGCCGGACCCCTCCCCCGCCGGTCCCGCCGGGGGGCGGGCCGGGGCGGGCGGCCTGCTGGCCGGTCTGCTGGGCCAGGGCGACGGGGAGGCCCGCCGCCTGCGCCAGGGCCTGACCTCCCTGCTGAAGGCGCTCCACCTGGAGCGGCTGGACACCGGGGACCTCCTGCTGGGGCTGATCGTGCTCTTTCTGGTGCTGGAGGACGGGGACGACCTGGACGTGGTCATCACCCTGGCCCTGACCATCCTGCTCAGTTTGGGAGAGCGGTAGTGTGGACCACCGTGCCGTCGGGCAGGGTGAAACTCTGGCCGGGGGTGGCGGGGGTCTCCACGGTGTAGCCGCTCATGCGGTAAAACACCTGGCCGTCCTTACTGCTCTCGGCGTGGACCAACAGCCCGGTGTCCACCGAGATCCAGTAGCTCTCCAGATAGCCCAGTTCCGGCTCCTCCACGGCGATGTAGATGCAGGGCATCTGCTCGCTGAGGGCGTACTGGGCGGCCACCACCCGCTCCCGGTCGGCGGCCAGCACGTCCTCGTAGGTGGGCAGACGCTGGCTCAGGTCGGCGGAGCGCTGGGAGGCGTCATACTCCTCCCAGGCGCGCTCGGCGCCGTACCAGACGTAGCGCTTCCCCTGGCCGATGAGGCTGTGCTGGACCCGGCGGTCAGGCAGGGTCAGGGCGGTCTGGGTCCAGCCGCCGTCCACCGTCACCGTGGCCTCGGTGACGCCCACGGTCCCGTCCGGCCCCAGGGTCTCGGCGGTGATGGTCCGGGCGTAGCTGTCCGGCCGCTCCAGGGTGGCCACCACCTGCTGGACCGTGTCCGGGGTGATCTCCACCCGCTGGTAGTCCCCGGCGGCCTGTTGGGGCGGCTGGTCGTCGGTCACCGGGGCCAGGGAGGGCAGGATCACCTCCGGGGTCTTGTGGAACAGGTTGATGGAAAAGGCGGAAAACAGCGCCACCGCCATGACCGCGGCGATCAGGACGGCAAGCAGGGTACGGTGGCCTCGTTTCACAGCGTCTCCTCCTCTCCCGGCGCTCCCTCCGGTCCGCTCAGGCCAGCCAGGGCTCCGGCGGCTCCTCCCGGAGGCCCAGGTGGTACTCCACCGCGTCGGCGATGCGCCCGCAGGCCCGGCCGTCCCCGTAGGGGTTGACGGCCCGCGCCATCTTGTCGTAGGCGGCCCGGTCCTCCAGCAGCTCCCGGCCCAGGGCGTAGATCCGCTCCTCTTCCGTGCCCGCCAGCCGTACCGTCCCCGCCGCCACCGCCTCCGGCCGCTCCGTCTCCCGGCGGAGGACCAGCACCGGCTTGCCAAGGGCGGGGGCCTCCTCCTGGAGGCCGCCTGAGTCGGTCATCACCAGATACGCCCTGGCCATGAGGTTGTGCATCTCCAGCACGTCCAGGGGCTCGATGAGGTGGATGTTCTCCACCCCGTCCAGGTGGCTGTGGGCCGCCTCCTGGACCACCGGGGAGAGGTGCACCGGGTAGACCAGCTCCGCCTCCGGGCAGTCCTGGGCCAGCCGCCGGAGGGCGGCCATGATGTGGTCCATGGGCGCGCCGTAGTTCTCCCGGCGGTGGCAGGTCACCAGGATGACCCGGCGGTGGGCGTAGTCCAGCCGGTTGAGGAGCGGGGTGGCGAAGACGAAGTCCTCCCGCACGGTGGTCCTGAGCGCGTCGATGACCGTGTTGCCGGTGAGGTAGACCCCCCGGTCGATCCCCTCCCGCGCCAAATTGTCCCGGTTGGCGGGGGTGGGGCAGAAGTGGAGGACGGCCAGGTCGCCGGTGAGGGTGCGGTTCATCTCCTCGGGGAAGGGGGAGTAGCGGTCGTAGGTGCGAAGGCCCGCCTCCACATGGCCCACGGGGATCTTGGCGTAGAAGGCGGCCAGGGCCCCGGCGAAGGTGGTGGAGGTGTCCCCGTGGACCAGCACCAGGTCCGGCCGGGCCTCCTCCAGCACCCGCTCCATCCCCAGCAGGGCCTTGGCGGTGATGGTGTAGAGGCTCTGGCGGGGCTCCATGATGTCCAGGTCGAAGTCGGGCCGGAGGTCAAAGGCCCCCAGCACCGCGTCCAGCATCTGGCGGTGCTGGGCGGTGACACAGCACAGGCTCTCCACGCCGGGGCGGCTCTGGAGCTCCCGGACCAGGGGGGCCATTTTGATGGCCTCCGGCCGGGTGCCGAAGACGGACATGACCCGCGCGGTCTTCATCCCCTGTCCCCCTCCCCTCTCGCCGGGGCGGCCCGGTGGTCGGCCTCGGCGGACTGGTCGGCGGACTCGGCGGTCTCGTCGGGCTGGGCGGCCTCGGCGGACTGGTCGACGGACTCGGCGGTGGGCTGGCCGGCCTCGGCGGGCTCCTCCTCAGAAATCTCCCTGGGGAGGTGGGGGCGGATGAACACGCCCATGGCCACCGCCCCCGCCGCGCACAGCGCCACCAGCACCAGCATGGCCCGGAGGGGGCCGGAGGTGGTCAGCACCACGGCGGAGAGGCCCAGCACCGCGCTGATGATATACAGGATCGCCACCGCCTGCTTCTGGGAGAAGCCCATGTCGATGAGCCGGTGGTGGACGTGGCTCCGGTCGGGGTGCATGGGGCTCTGGCCGTGGGCGATGCGGCGGATGAAGGCGAAGCAGGTGTCAAAGATGGGCAGG
>CANRBW010000078.1 GCA_947628975.1 uncultured Oscillospiraceae bacterium
CACCGAGCTGGGCTCCGCCCTCCGGGCCACCGGCTCCAACGGCAGCATGGCCCGGGCCCAGGGCATCAACACCAACATGACCAAGGTGCTGGGCCTGGTGGTGTCCAACGGGCTGGTGGCGCTGTCCGGCGCTCTGCTGGCCCAGTACTCCGGCAGCAACACCATCGACATGGGCCGGGGCGCCATCGTCATCGGCCTGGCCGCCGTGATCATCGGCGAGGTCCTGCTGGGCAAGGTGTTCACCAACTTCGCCCTGCGGCTCTTGTCCGCGGTGATCGGGGCGATCATCTACTATGTGGTTATCACCCTGGTGCTTCGCCTGGGGCTGGAGTCCACCGACCTGAAGCTGCTCACCGCCCTGGTGGTAGCCGTGTTCCTCAGTATCCCGTACTGGAAGGGCAAGTACCTCCCGGCGCAGGTGAAACAGCCCGCGGCGGAGAATGGAGGGGATAAGGATGCTTGAGATCAAAAACATCTGGAAGACCTTCAACGCCGGTACGGTAAACGAGAAGGTGGCCCTCCGGGGGGTGGACCTGACCCTGGACGACGGGGACTTCGTCACCGTCATCGGCGGCAACGGGGCGGGGAAGTCCACCCTCCTCAACGCCGTGGCCGGGGTGTGGCCGGTGGACCAGGGGACCATCACCATCGACGGGGTGGACGTGACCCGTCTGGCCGAGTACAAGCGGGCCAAGTACATCGGCCGGGTCTTCCAGGACCCCATGATGGGCACCGCCGCCACCATGCAGATCGACGAGAACCTGGCCCTGGCCATGCGCCGGGGCAAGGGCCGCACCCTGCGCCCCGGCATCAGCCGGGAGGAGCGGGAGGAGTACCGGGAGCTGCTGCGGACCCTGGACCTGGGGCTGGAGGACCGGCTGACCAGCAAGGTGGGTCTGCTCTCCGGCGGCCAGCGCCAGGCCCTGACCCTGCTCATGGCCACCCTGCAAAAGCCCAAGCTCCTGCTCCTGGACGAGCACACCGCCGCCCTGGACCCCAAGACGGCGGCCAAGGTGCTGGACACCACCGAGAAGATCGTGGGCCGGGACAAGCTTACCACCCTGATGATCACCCACAATATGCGCGACGCCATCGCCCACGGCAACCGCCTCATCATGATGTACGAGGGGAAGATCGTCATCGACGTCAGCGGCGAGGAGAAGAAAAAGCTCACCGTGGAGCGGCTCCTGGCCCTGTTCAGCCAGGCCAGCGGCTCCGACGAGGCCGACGACAAACTCCTGCTGGGATAAAAAACGAAGAAGGGGCCGCCGGCCCCTTCTTTACTTTTGCGCGCCCCGGCCGAAAGAGGAGCCGCGGCGCGCGGTTTGGGCCGAGAGGGGACCTTTTACCGCGCCGGGGCGGCCCGCCATAAGAGGACAAAACAGGCTTTCCGTCTGGGACGGAAAGCCTGTTTTGGTACGCCCGAAGGGACTCGAACCCCCAACATTCAGAACCGGAATCTGACGCTCTATCCAATTGAACTACGGACGCATCTTCGCCGCTCTCGGCAACGGGTATTATAGCACGCCCGCGGGGAAGAATCAAGCCCTTTTTTGAAATTTGCCCTGCGGGGCGGCAAAGTCCGGCGGACGGGTCAGGGCGCGCGCCCCGCCGGGGGAGGGGGCAGGGGGGCGGACTCGTGGCGCAGGAGCCAGAGCTTTTTGTCCAGCCCGGCGGCGTAGCCGGTCAGGCGGCCGTCCGCCCCCACCACCCGGTGGCAGGGAATGAGGATGGAGATGGGGTTGTGGGCCACCGCGCCGCCCACCGCCCGGCTCCAGGCCCCGGCGGCCTCCCCGGCCCCCAGGGCGTGGGCCAGCTGGCCGTAGGTGGTCACCTGCCCGTAGGGGACCCGCCCCAGGGCGGCCCAGACCGCCTGGCGGAAGGGGGTGCCCATGGGGGCCAGGGGCAGGTCGGCCACCGGGGGGCGCTCCCCGGCGAAATACCGCTCCAGCCACAGCCGGGCCGCCCGGAAGACGGGCAGGTCGTCCCGGACCTCCGGCGGCTGGGGCAGGGAGCCGCCGAAATACCTCTGCCCCTGGAACCACAGCCCCACCAGCGCCCGGCCTTCGCCGTCGCAGGCCAGGGTGAGCGGGCCCAGGGGAGAGGGGCAAAGGGTGGAGTAAAACACGTCGCCGCCTCCTTTTCCTCTATTCTAGCACATCCGGCGGAAAAAGGCACCCCTCCGGCGGGAAGGGGCCGGGCGGCTTGACATTTCCCCCCGGGCCAGTATATCATGGACGGGAATACTCTGGCAAACCATGAGAGAGGGAGATGGCGCGTATGGAACGGGGACGCAGACCCCTGAGCCGGAAGAAAAAGGTGGTGGGCGGGACCGCCCACGTGGGCCGCCGCCCCGGCGCGGGGCCGGTGGGCGGCGGAGGTCCCGCCGGTCCGGGTCGGTCCGGGGGGTCTTCGGGCTCCCAGCGGGCCGGGATGGGCGACCTGGGGGACCTGGCCAACCTGGTGGGGGACGTGATGGGCGCTTCCGGCGGCTCCGGGCGGCGGAAGGTCTCCTGGCTCCCCATTTTGATCGTGGTGGCACTGCTGGTCTTTGGGGGCGGCGGCGTGGGCTCCCTGCTGGGGGCGCTGGGCGGCGGGGACGGCGTGTCCGACCTGGGCGCCGACCTGGGCTCCGGCCTGGCCCAGAGCGGCGGCTCCGCCTCCGCCTACCAGACCGGGACGGCGGACGCCTCGGTGGCCCCGGAGGCGCGGGCCAAGCGGGTGGCCCTGGCCGGGGACGGCAGCGACACCACCACCGTCCTGGTCTACCTGTGCGGCACCGATTTGGAGTCCAGCGGCGGCTTCGCCACCAAGGACCTCCAGGAGATGGTGGCCGCCGACCTGTCCGACCAGGTCCACCTGCTGGTGTTCACCGGGGGGTGCAAGCGCTGGAACAACAGCGTGGTCAGCGCCCAGCGCAACCAGATTTACCAGATCCGGGACGGGGGGCTGGACCGCCAGTGGGAGGGCGACTCCCTCCAGCCCATGACCGACCCCGCCACCCTCTCCGGCTTCATCCGCTGGGGGGTGGAGCACCACCCCGCCGACCGCTACGAGCTGATCTTCTGGGACCACGGCGGCGGCTCTCTGAGCGGCTACGGCTACGACGAGGCCTACCCCAACGCCGGCTCCATGACCCTCAGCGGCATCGCCCAGGCCCTGAAGGACGGGGGCTGCACCTTCGACTTCATCGGCTTTGACGCCTGCCTCATGGCCACCCTGGAGACCGCCCTGGTGACCGAGCCCTACGCCGACTACCTCATCGCCTCCGAGGAGACCGAGCCCGGCTGCGGCTGGTACTACACCGACTGGCTCAACGCCCTGTCCCAGGACCCCTCCCTGCCCGCCCTGGACCTGGGCAAGCGGATCGCGGACAGCTTCGTCAGCGTCTGCGGCCAACAGGCCCGGAACCAACAGGCCACTCTGTCGGTGGTGGACCTGGCCGAGCTCTACGGCACGGTGCCCGCCGCCTTCACCGACTTTGCCCAGGCGGCCAACCGCAGCATCCAGACCAACGACTACCAGTCCATCGCCGCCGCCCGGAGCCGGACCAAGGAGTTCGCCCAGAGCAGCGACATCGACCAGGTGGACCTGATCCACCTGGCCGACAACATCGGCACCGCCGAGAGCCGGCGGCTGGCCCAGGTCCTGCGGGGGGCGGTGAAGTATAACGCCACCTCCTCCAACATCCAAAACGCCAACGGCCTGTCGGTCTACTTCCCCTACGGCCGGACCTCCAGCGTCAACACCGCCGCCAAGCTCTACGGCCAGATCGGCCTGGACCCCTCCTACACCGACTGCATCCGCTCCTTCGCCTCCCTGGAGGTGGCGGGGCAGGCCGTCGCCGGGGGCGGCGCGGGGCAGATGAACTCCCTCTTTGACGCGCTGCTGGGGGGGTCCTATTCCTCCGGCGGGGACGTGCTGGGCTCCCTCCTGGGGGACCTGCTCCAGGGTCGGGGGCTGGACCAGGTGGGCCTGACCGGGGAGGAGGGCGACTTCCTGGACACCCAGCTCATGGCCGACAGCGTGGACTACCTGGCCCAAAACCGGCTGGACCCGGCCCGGCTGGTGTGGAGCCAGAAGGACGGCCAGACCGTGCTGGCCCTGACCCAGGAGGAGTGGGACCTGGTCCAGGACGTGGCCCTCAACGTCTTTGTGGACGACGGGGAGGGCTACATCGACCTGGGCCTGGACAACGTCTTTGACCTCAATAGCGACGGCGACCTCCTGGGCGAGTACGACGGCACCTGGCTCACCGTCAACGGCCAGGTGGTGGCGGTCTATGTGCTGGAGACCCACTCCGAGACCGGCGAGACCCTGGCCTACATCCCCGCCATGCTCAACGGCCAGCGGGTGGACCTGATGGTCTCCTTCGCCCCCGACAACGAGGGGGAGATCCTGGGCGCGGCCCCCCGGTACGACCGGGAGAGCGAGACCGCCACGGTGGCCCGCGGCCTGCTGGAGCTCCGGGACGGGGACGTGATCGACTTCCTCTGCGGCTACTATGACTACGACCGGACCTACCAGGACGACTACTACCTGGGCGAGCCGTTGACGGTGGACGGGCCGCTGGTCTTGGCCAACATGGCCATCGACAGCGCCGACTACGTCGCCACCTACCGCCTCACCGACCTCTACCACAACGCCTACTGGACCCCGGCGGTCTGAGGGAAAAAGATGCTTGACATTCGGGGAAAAGCGTACTATACTTGACCCGTTCGGCATTTTATTTCAGGAAATTGGAGGAGAGAATGGTATGAAAAAGTTTCTCGCGCTGATGCTGAGCGTCCTGGTGCTGGTGGGCGCTCTGGCCGCCTGCGGCGGTAGAAAGGCCGCCGACGAAAACCTGACCGGCAAGTGGTCCACCACCGTGGACATCACCGACATGGTCAACCAGCAGTTCAACGACAGCGGCATGGGGGAGATCCTTCAGCTGGACAAGATGGGGCTGGTGATCGCCCTGGAGCTGAAGGACGACAACACCTACACCATGGCCTTTGACAAGGACGCCCTGGCCGCGACCATGGAGGACGCGAAGGCACAGATGAAGGACGGGCTGATGAACTACTTCGCCCAGCAGGCCCCCGGCGTGGACGTGGAGGCCGCTCTGGCCCAGTCCGGCGTGGACCTGGACGAGATGATGAACGAGTCCATCGACCTGGACAGCATGGCCGGGGCTCTGGACCTGGCCGGCCAGTACAAGGCGGAGGACGGCAGGCTCTACCTGTCTGAGAATGTGGACCAGGCGCCCGACAAGAGCGAGTACATCCCCTACACCCTCAATGGCGACCAGCTGACCCTGGACGCCGAGGGCGACGTGACCGAAGAGATGGCCGACCTCCTGCCCATGGTCTTCCAGCGGGTGGGCTGAGCCCACGCCCCGGCGCTTCCCAGACCAGACAAAAAGCCCCCGGCCTTCTGGCCGGGGGCTTTCGCCGCTGTTTTGGCCACAAAAGACCCGTGGAATTCCGCGCCGTAGGCGCGGAATTCCACGGGCTTTTTTCAGGCTTGTGGCTGCCTTCGGGGGGTGTCGCCTCCGGGGGTCACGCCGGGTCCGGGGCCAGGGTGATCCCCTCCTCCGGGGACATGGCGAGGATCCTGGCCAGGCTCTCCACCCGCACGCCCTGCCCGCGGAGGCGTTCCCCGCCGGGCTGGTAGGCCTTCTCCACCGCCACCCCGGCGCCCACCACCGCGGCCCCCGCCTGGCGGCAGAGATCCAGCAGGCCCATCATGGCGTTGCCGTTGGCCAGGAAGTCGTCCAGGAGCAGGACCCGGTCGGTGGGCAGAAGGTACTCCTTGGAACAGAGGATGGTGTAGACCTGGCCGTGGGTGTAGCTCTCCACCTGGGCGGTGTAGACGCTGCCGGCGATGTTCCGGGTGCGGCTCTTTTTGGCAAAGAGGACCGGGCAGCCGAAGACCTCCCCGGCGATGGCCGCGATGCCGATGCCGCTGGCCTCCAGGGTCAGGAGCTTGTTGACCCCCTGGTCCGCGAAGCGCCGCCGCCACTCCTCCCCCATGCGGCGGAACAGGGCGGGGTCCAGCTGGTGGTTCAAAAACCCGTCCACCTTCAGCACGTCCCCGGCGTAGACCTTGCCGTCGCGCAGGATGCGCTCTTCCAATTCTCTCATCGCTCTACCTCCTCACATGATGGTTCGGGCCCGGGAAAGGCCCGCCGTTCCCAGCGGCCGCTGTACCAGCGCCAGACGCACAACAGCCCCCGCAGGACCAGGTCGGCGGACATGGCGAGCCACACGCCGCTGAGGCCCAGGCCGACGCGGTAGACCAGCCAGGGGGACAGGGGGATGCGCACCCCCCACATACAGATCAGGCTCAGCGCCATGGGAAAGCGCACGTCCCGCGCCCCCCGCAGAGCCCCGGTGTAGATGATGGAGAGGGCGAAGAAGGGCTCGGCCACCGACACGATGCGGAGCATCCGCGCCGCCTCGTCCACCACGGCGGGGTCGGCGTTGAACAGGGAGGCCAGCGGGTGGGCGAAGAGGAAGAGGCAGATGGCCGTCCCCACGCAGATGGCCAGGCCCAGCCGGGCCGACAGGGCACCGTACTGCCGGGCCCGCTCCCTGTCCTGGGCCCCCACCGACTGGCCCACCATGGCGGTGGCCGCCGAGGCGATGCCGTAGGCGGGCAGGTAGCAAAGCCCCTCGGCGGTGACGGCTGCGGTGTTGGCGGCCAGGGCGGTGCCCGCGTCGATGGAGGCCACCACGCCGGTCATGGCCACCTGGCCGAGGTTCACCATGGACCGCTCCAGCGCGGAGGGGAGGCCCAGCCGCGCCGCCTGGGCGATGATGGCCCGGTCGGGGCGGAAGCTCTCCCCCCGGTGGATGGCGTAGCGCCCCTGCCGCAGGGTGACCAGGAGGGTGGAGACCCCGGCGAAGACCCAGGCCAGCACCGACCCCAGGGCCGCCCCCGCCGCCCCCATCCCCGCGCCGGGGAGGGTGAGGCGCAGACCCAGCAGGACCGCCGGGCGGGTGGGGTAGATGAAGAAGAAGTTGAAGACCAGGTTGAGCAGGTTGGCCGCCGTGTTCAGCAGCATG
>CANRBW010000079.1 GCA_947628975.1 uncultured Oscillospiraceae bacterium
CTGTGGAAGCTGGGCATCCTGGCCAAGACCAAGCACAACGAGGTGGCCCCCGCCCAGCACGAGCTGGCCCCCATCTTCACCACCACCAACATGGCCACCGACCACAACCAGCTGACCATGGAGATGATGCGGACGGTGGCCGCCCGCCACGGCCTGGTGTGCCTCCTGCACGAAAAGCCCTTCGCCGGGGTGAACGGCTCGGGCAAGCACAACAACTGGTCGTTGTCCACCGACACGGGCAAGAACCTGCTGGATCCGGGCAAGTCCCCGGCGGAGAACGTCCAGTTCCTGCTGTTCCTGGCCGCGGTGATCAAGGGGGTGGACGAGTATCAGGACCTGCTGCGGGTCAGCGTGGCCTCGGCGGGGAATGACCACCGCCTGGGCGCCAACGAGGCCCCGCCGGCCATCATCTCCATGTTCCTGGGGGACGAGCTCACCGGCGTGCTGGACGCCATCGAGTCCGGCAAGGCGTACAGCGGCGCGGCCCACACCACCCTGGAGACCGGCGTGCACGTCCTGCCCGACCTGGCCAAGGACACCACCGACCGCAACCGCACCTCCCCCTTCGCTTTCACCGGCAACAAGTTTGAGTTCCGCTCCCTGGGCTCGGCCATCTCCATCGCTTGCCCCAACATCATGCTCAACACCATCGTGGCCGAGGAGCTGCGGCAGTTCGCCGACGCGCTGGAGGGCGCCCAGGACCTGTCCAAGGACGCCCTGGCCCTGGTGAAGAAGACGGTGGCGGAGCACAAGAGGATCATCTTCAACGGCGACGGCTACTCCGAGGCGTGGGTGGCGGAGGCGGAGCGCCGGGGTCTGCTCAACCTGAAGACCACCGTGGACGCCCTGCCCCACTACATGGACGACAAGAACGTCAAGCTCTTTGCCACCCACAAGATCTACACCAGGGCGGAGATGGAGGCCCGGTGCGAGACCAACCTGGAGGAGTACGTCAAGACCCTGAACATCGAGGGGCTGACCCTGTCGGAGATGGTCCGGCGGGACGTGGCCCCGGCGGTGAGCCGCTATCTGGGCAAGCTGGCCAAGGGGGTCAACGCCCAGCGCCAGGCGGTGAAGGACCTGCCCTGCAAGGGGGAGACCGCCCTGATCGCCCGGCTCTCCGCCCTGCTGGACCAGACCTGCGAGCAGGTCCAGGCCCTGGACGGCGTGCTGGAGAAGGTGGGCACCCAGGCGGACACCCTCGACCAGGCCAAGTACTGCCGGGACCAGCTCATCCCCGCCATGGAGGCCCTTCGGGCCACGGTGGACGCCATGGAGCTGGACACCGACGCCCGGGTGTGGCCCTACCCCAGCTACGGCGATCTGATGTTCCGCGTCTGAGCGCGGAGCGGAGCACGTTCAGCGAAAGCATACAAAGGCGTATGCGGCCCCACGGCCGGATACGCCTTTTGTATATATACGCGGGAGAGACCAAGACATACGATTTCTGAGGAGGAATGAGACCCATGGAAGAGATCTTACAAGCGGTAAACAGCGAGGTGTTCAGCGTCTGGTTCCTGATCGGCGCGGCCCTGGTGTTCTGGATGCAGGCGGGCTTCGCCATGGTGGAGACCGGCTTCACCCGGGCCAAGAACGCCGGCAACATCCTGATGAAGAACCTGATGGACTTCTGTATCGGCACGGTGGTCTTCGTCCTGTTGGGCTTCGGGCTGTTTCTGGGGGAGGACACCCTGTTCGGCCTGGTGGGCATCCCCAACCTGGACATTTTGACCAACTACGCCACCTTTGACTGGTCCAACTTCGTGTTCAACCTGGTCTTCTGCGCCACCACCGCCACCATCGTCTCCGGCGCCATGGCCGAGCGGACCAAGTTCCTGTCCTACTGCATCTACTCCGGCGTCATCTCCGCGGTGATCTACCCCATCGAGGCCCACTGGACCTGGGGTGGCGGCTGGCTGGCCCAGATGGGCTTCCACGACTTCGCCGGGTCCAACTGCATCCACATGGTGGGCGGCATCTCGGCCTTCATCGGGGCCTGGATGCTGGGTCCCCGCATCGGCAAGTTCGTCCGGGACAAGGCCGGAAAGGTCACCAAGGTCAACGCCTTCCCCGGCCACAGTCTGCCCCTGGGCTGTCTGGGCGTGTTCATCCTGTGGCTGGGCTGGTACGGCTTCAACGGCGCGGCGGCGGTGACGGTGGAGGAGATGGGCTCCATCTTTGTCACCACCACCATCGCCCCCTCGGTGGCCACGGTGGTGTGCATGATCTTCACCTGGATCAAGTACGGAAAGCCGGACGTGTCCATGTGCCTCAACGCCTCCCTGGCCGGGCTGGTGGCGGTCACCGCGCCCTGCGACGTGTGTGACGCGGGCGGCGCCGCCTTTGTGGGGGCGGTGTCCGGCGTGCTGGTGGTGTTCGGGGTGTGGTTCATGGACCACGTCCTCCACATCGACGACCCGGTGGGCGCCGTGGCGGTGCACATGTTGAACGGCATCTGGGGTACCCTCTCGGTGGGCCTGGTGGCCACCCCCGCCGCCCCCGCCTTCTCCCGCGGGATCCTGGGCGGGGCCAACCAGATCGCCGGGGCCGGCCTGTTCTACGGCGGCGGTTTCCATCAGCTGGGCATCCAGTTCGTGGGGATGCTGGCCACGGCGGCCTGGACGGCGGTGACCATCACCATCGCCTTCTGGATCATCAAGAAGACGGTGGGCCTGCGGGTGGAGCCCCAGGAGGAGATGGAGGGCCTGGACAAGTCCGAGCACGGCCTACCCTCCGCCTATGAGGGATTCGCCTTCGTGCCCGAGGCGGTGGACTATTCCGAGGTGCTGGCCGTCTCCGGCGACGTGCCCATGGCCGAGGCGGTGCCGGTGAAGGCGGAGCCCTCCTTCGCCTCGACACCCAGGGACCCCAACGCCCCCAAGTTCACCAAGGTGGAGATCGTCTGCAAGGAGAGCCGTCTGGAGCGGCTGACCCGCGCCCTCACCGACCTGTGGGTCACGGGGATGACCGTCAGCCACGTCATGGGCTGCGGCGCCCAGAAGGGCGCGCCGGAGTACTACCGCGGGGTCAAGGTGGAGACCACCCTGCTGCCCAAGGTCCAGCTGGACGTGGTGGTGAGCAAGATCCCGGTCCGGGCGGTGATCGACGCGGCCAAGCGGGCCCTCTACACCGGCCATATCGGCGACGGCAAGATCTTCGTCTACGACGTGGAGAACGTGGTGAAGGTCCGCACCGGCGAGGAGGGCTACGACGCGCTCCAGGACGTGGAGTAAGCCCAAAAGTTCAATAAGAAGGAAAGAAGGGGCGCGGCCATCGGCCGCGCCCCTTCTTTCCGTTTGTCGAAAATGCCTCGCGGAGTTTCGCGCAAAAGGTTGTTGCCCTTTTTTGCCGCGCCCCGGCCGTGCCGGTTTTAGAGGATGATGCAGATGAGGCCGCCGGAGCCCTCGTTGATGATGCGCTGGAGGGTCTCCTGGAGCTTGAAGCGGGCGTCGTCGGGCATCCGCTTGAGCTTGGAGAGGAGGTCCTCGCTGACCAGCTCGTGGAAGGACTTGCCAAAGATGTTGGACTGCCAGATCTTCTCCGGGTCCCCCTGGAACTCCTGGAGGAGGTAGTCCACCATCTCCTCGGACTGCTTTTCATTGCCCACGATGGGGGAGACCTCGGTCTGGATGTCCGCCCGGATCATGTGGATGGAGGGGGCGCTGGCCCGGAGGCGCACGCCGTAGCGGCCCCCCTGCTTGACGATCTCCGGCTCCTCCAGCTTCAGCTCCTCCAGGGCGGGGACCACCACGCCGTAGCCGGTGGCCCGGACCTGCTCCAGCGCGCCGGAGATCTTGTCGTACTCGCTCTTGACCTGGCTGAGCTGGGTCAACAGCTCCAGCAGGTCGCCGTCGTCCCGGACCGGGAAGCCGGAGCGCTGGGACAGGGTCTCGTAAAAGAGGCCCCTGGGCAGTTCCAGCCGGGCCCTGGCCTGGCCGGAGCCCAGGGCGATGGAGGTGACGCGGGCGTCGCTGACCCAGGGGCACTGGGCCATGGCGGACAGGGCGGCGTCCACGTCCCGGATGCGCCGCAGACCGGCGGCGCTGTCCCGGATGGCGGCGTAGAGCCCGGCCTTGATGGGGTGTTCGTAGGGCAGGGCGTCCACCCAGGGGGGCAGAAAGACCCCCAGCTCCCGGATGGGGAACTCGTCCAGCACCCCCCGGACGATGGCCCGGACCGCCTCCTCCCCCAGCTCCAGGCAGTTCACCGCCAGGCAGGTGACGTTGTAGCGCCGGGCCAGCTCCTCCCGCAGGGCCATGGCCTGGGCGCTCTGGGGCCAGGCGGAGTTGAGCAGCAGCAAAAAGGGCTTGCCCAGCTCCTTCAGCTCGCCCACCACCCGCTCCTCCGCCTCCACATAGTCCTCACGGGGGATGTCGGTGATGGTGCCGTCGGTGGTGACCACCACGCCGATGGTGGAGTGTTCGGCGATCACCTTTCGGGTGCCGATCTCCGCGGCCTGGGCCATGGGCATGGGGCTCTCCGACCAGGGGGTCATCACCATCCGGGGCCGGCCGTCCTCGTCGGCCCCCACCGCGCCGGGGACCAGATAGCCCACGCAGTCGATCAGGCGCACCGAGCACGCCGCCTCGCCCCCCAGGTCCACCCGGACCGCCTCCTCCGGGACGAACTTGGGCTCGGCGGTCATCACCGTCCGGCCAGAGCCGGACTGGGGCAGCTCGTCCCTGGCCCGGTCCCGGCGGTAGGCGTTGTCCATGCCGGGCAGGACCATGGTCTCCATGAACCGCTTGATGAAGGTGGACTTCCCGGTGCGCACCGGACCCACCACGCCGATGTACACGTCCCCCTGGGTGCGCTGGGCAATATCCTCGTAGAGCTTGTGGTCTTCCACAGTTCATTCCTCCTCGTTAGGCCGGTCTTGTCTCTACCACTGTATGGACAAAGAGGGGAATGTATGACAGCAAAAACGCCCCGGAGGGCCCGCGCGGGACGCGGACGCTCCGGGGCGTGGACGGCGGAGGGTCAGGAGGGGGAGAGCTCCTCCCGCTTTTTCGCCTGATAGAAGGCGGCGGTCTCCTCGGCGGTGAAGACGGGCCGGTCGGCCATCTCCCGCGCCCGGACGGACAGGAAGCCCAGTAGGGCGTTGAGCCCCTCCCCGGTGAGGGGGAAGGTCTCCCGGCCGACCTCCTGGGCGTAGGGGCGGGAGAAGGGCCCCTGCCACAGCACGGCGGTGAGCTGGTAGACCTTGCCCTCCTCCCGGTCCGACTCCCGCCGGGGGGTGCTGTTCTCCAGCTGGAAGCGCAGGGCGCCGGAGCTGCCCAGCCAGTCGTTGCCGTTTTGGAAGTAGCCCAGAGTGGGCAGCTTGATAGGGGTCATGGCCGCGCCTCAGTCCAGGACCAGGGTGGCGAAGTAGTCCTCCGGGGTCTCCGCCCGGCGGATGAGCTGGACGCTGCCGTCCCGGCGCAGCAGCAGTTCCGCCGAGCGCAGACGGCCGTTGTACTGGTAGCCCATGGAGAAGCCGTGGGCGCCGGTGTCGTGGATGACCAGCAGGTCCCCCAGGTCGATCTGGGGGAGCATCCGGTCGATGGCGAACTTGTCGTTGTTCTCGCACAGGCCGCCCACCACGTCGTAGACGTGGTCGCAGGGCGCGTCCTCCTTGCCCATCACGGTGATGTGGTGGTAGGCCCCGTACATGGCCGGGCGCATCAGGTTGGCCGCGCAGGCGTCCACCCCCACATACTCCTTATAGGTGTGCTTGAAGTGGGTGGCGCGGGTGACCAGGCAGCCGTAGGGGCCCAGCATATAGCGGCCAAGCTCGGTGAAGATGGCCACGTCCTCCATCCCCGCGGGGACCAGGACCTCCTCAAAGGCCCGGCGGACCCCCTGGCCGATGACGGCGATGTCGTTGGCGGTCTGGTCGGGCTTGTAGGGGATGCCCACGCCGCCGGAGAGGTTGATGAAGGCGATGTGGAGCCCCGTCTCCCGGCGCAGCTCCACGGCGGTCTGGAACAGGATGCGGGCCAGGGCGGGATAGTAGTCGTTGGACAGGGTGTTGGAGGCCAGGAAGGCGTGGATGCCCAGGTGTTTGGCCCCCAGCTCCCCCAGCTGGCGGAAGGCCGCGGTGAGCTGGGGACGGGTCATGCCGTACTTGGCCTGGCCGGGGTTGTCCATGACCTGGAACCCCTCGTTGCTGGCCCCCAGGGTGAAGGTGCCGCCGGGGTTGTAGCGGCAGCAGACGGTCTCCGGGATGGTCCCGACCGTCTGGCGCAGGAAGTCCACGTCGGTGAGGTCGTCCAGGTTGATGATGGCCCCCAGCTGGTGGGCCAGCCGGAACTCCCCGGCGGGGACGTTGTTGGCCGAGAACATGATGTCGTGCCCGCTCACGCCGCACATCCGGGCCATCATCAGCTCGGTGAGGGAGGAGCAGTCCAGCCCGCACCCCTCGTTCAGGAGGACCTTCAGGATGCCGGGGTTGGGGGTGGCCTTGACGGCGAAATACTCCTTGAAGCCGGGGTTCCAGGCGAAGGCCGCCTTCAGCCGCCGGGCGTTTTCCCGGATCCCCGCCTCGTCGTAGAGGTGGAAGGGGGTGGGGTAGTCCCGGACGATCTTTTCCAGCTGGGGCAGGGTCACAAAGGGTCTTTTCATGGGGGAGCCGCCTTTCTTTCTGTCTGTGGTATGGGTCACTGGTCGTCGGCCAGATAGATCGCCCGGACGGCCTTGTAGGTCATATAGCAGTCCAGCTTGCCCACCGTCTCAAAGGGGGCGTGCATACTCAGCACCGGCACCCCGGCGTCCAGCACGTCGATGTTCCGCTGGGCCATATACACCGCCACGGTGCCGCCGCCCCCCTGGTCGGCCTTGCCCAGCTCCGCCATCTGCCAGACCACGCCCCCCGCGTCCAGCACCCGGCGGGTCCGGGCCACCAGCTCGGCGGAGGCGTCGCTGGCGCCGGACTTGCCCCGGGCCCCGGTGTACTTGCAAAGGCCCACGCCGTAGTTCACCCTGGCGGCGTTCCGCTTGTCGTAGACCTC
>CANRBW010000080.1 GCA_947628975.1 uncultured Oscillospiraceae bacterium
GGGGCAGCTCCATGGGGGGACTGATGACCCTCTACGGGGTCCTGCGCTACAATCGGGTCTTCTCCCGGGGGGCGGCCCTGTCCCCCTCCATCTGGTTCGCCCGGGAGAAGGTGGAGGCCCTGATCCGCAACGCCCGGGTGGGGCGGGACACGGTGCTCTACCTGGACTACGGCCAGCGGGAGATGCGCCGCCGGGAGATGGCCGGGTGGTACGGCCAGGTCACCGGGATGCTCATGGAGAAGAAGATCAACGTCACCAGCCGGGTGATCCCCGGCGGCGAGCACAACGAGGCCAGCTGGGAGCGGCAGATCCCGTTTTTCCTCCAGACCCTGTTCTACGGGCTGGACAAGGAGGTATGAGAGATGGAGGTACAGTATTTCAAGCAGTGGTCCCCCGCCCTGGGCCGGGAGATGGAGTGCAAGGTCTACGGCCACGCCGGCCGGCCCGTCCTCTTCATCCCCTGTCAGGACGGCCGGTTCTTCGACTTTGAGAACTTCCACATGACCGACACCTGGGCCCCCTGGATCGACGCGGGGCGGTGCATGGTCTTCTCGGTGGACACCATGGACAAGGAGACCTGGTCCAACAAGACCGGCGACCCCCGCTGGCGCGCCGAGCGCCACGAGCAGTGGATGGCCTACCTCTGCGACGAGATGGTCCCCTTCATGCGCCAGATGGTCAACGAGCGTAACGGCTGGACCGGCTACCCCGGCGTCATCGCCTTCGGCTGTTCCCTGGGGGCCACCCACGCCGCCAACCTCTTCTTCCGCCGCCCCGACCTCTTTGACGGGATGCTGGCCCTCAGCGGCATCTACGACGCCGCCTACGGCTTTGACGGCTATATGGACGACCTGGTCTACCTCAACTCCCCGGTCCACTTCCTCCAGGGCATGAGCCCCGACCACCCCAGCATCCAGCGCTACAACAACGGCCGGGGGATCATCTGCGTGGGCCTGGGGGCCTGGGAGCAGCCGGAGACCACCCGCCGGGTGGACGAGCTGTGCCGCCAGAAGGGGATCCAGATCTGGGTGGACTACTGGGGCCACGACGTGAACCACGACTGGCCCTGGTGGCACAAGCAGGTGACCTACTTCGCTCCCTTCCTCCTGGACTGAACTCACCCTTCGAAAAGATAGAAAGAAGGAAACGCACCGATGAAAAACATGGTCTTTCTCTCCCCCAACTTCCCCACCAACTACTGGCAGTTCTGCCGGGAGCTGAAAAACAACGGTCTGAACGTCCTGGGCGTGGGGGACGCCCCCTATGACAGCCTGGCCCCGGAGCTTCGGGACAGCCTGACCGAGTATTACAAGGTGGACACCCTGGAGGACTACGACCAGGTCTACCGGGCGGTGGCCTACTTCGCCTGGCGCTACGGCCCCATCGACTGGCTGGAGTCCAACAACGAGTACTGGCTGGAGCAGAACGCCGCCCTGCGCACCGCCTTCCACATCACCTCCGGCTTCCAGACCGAGGATATGCCCAAGGTGAAGTTCAAGTCCGAGATGAAGAAATACTACGCCCAGGCGGGCATCCCCGCCGCCCGCTGGCACCTGGTGGAGGGCAAAAAGGACGCCCTGGCCTTCATCCGGGAGGTGGGCTGGCCGGTGATCGTCAAGCCGGACAACGGCGTGGGCGCCAGCGACACCCACAAGCTCTCCTCCGAGGCGGACCTGGACCACTTCTTCCAGACCAAGCGTGACGTGCCCTATATCATGGAGGAGTTCGTCCACGCCGAGGTGAACTCCTACGACGCCATCATCGACTCCCACGGCGAGCCCATCTTCGAGACGGGGAACATCACCCCCATGTCCATCATGGACATCGTCAATGAGGAGGACAACTCCATCTACTATATCCTCAAGACCCTCCCCGCCGACACCCGCAAGGCGGGCCGGGCGGCGGTGCGGGCCTGGGGGGTGAAGAGCCGCTTCGTCCACTTCGAGTTTTTCCGCCTCACCCAAGACCAGGCGGGGCTGGGCAAGAAGGGGGACGTGGTGGCGCTGGAGGTGAATATGCGCCCCTGCGGCGGCTTCACCCCCGACATGATGAATTTCGCCCACTCCACCAGCGTCTACAAGATCTGGGCGGACATGATCGCCTTTGACCGCTCCACCGTGGCCGAGGGGGAGCACGCCTTCTGCGCCTTCGCCGGCCGTCGGGACGGGAAGGACTTCGTCCTCAGCCATGAGGAGCTGCTGGCCAAGTACGCCGACCAGCTGCGCATGGTGGACCGCATCCCCGACGTGCTGGCCGACGCCATGGGCAACCAGATGTATGTGGCCGTCTTCCCCACCGAGGCCAAGCTGAAGGCCTTCTACCGGGACGTGCTCAAGACCAAACCCAAGCCCAAGGGAAAGCAGTGAGGCCGGAGCCAACAGGAAGGCCGGAGGGCCGCGCATACGGACAGCTGACCCGTTGAAACGACAAAAAATACCCGCTGTGTGAGAACACAGCGGGTATTTTTTTGAGACTGTCAAAGAAGCGGCGAGGCCGCTTTTTTGACAATTTTTGCGGCCCGCCGCAGCGCACGCCCCGGCCGCCCCAAGGGCGTCCGGTTCGCACGTTTGCGGGCCGAGAGGGATTTTTTGCCAGGCGCATGTCCTGGCAAAAAATGATCCATGCCCCTTTCGCGCCTGGCGGCGCGAAACTCTGCGAGGCTTTTTCGACAAAAAAATACCCGCTGTGTGAGAACACAGCGGGTATTTTTTTGTCGGTTCAGGTCTCCGCGTAATGGGCCAGGAACTGGCGGGTCCGCTCCTCCCTGGGGGCCTCGATGACCTCGCGGGCGGGGCCCTGCTCCACGATGACCCCCCCGTCCATGAAGATGACCTGGTCGGCCACGTCCCGGGCGAAGGCCATCTCGTGGGTGACGATGATCATGGTGGTGTGCTGTTGGCCCAGGGCCCGGATGACCTTCAGCACCTCCCCGGTGAGCTCCGGGTCCAGGGCGGAGGTGGGCTCGTCAAAGCAGAGCACGTCCGGCTTCAGGGCCAGGGCGCGGGCGATGGCCACCCGCTGCTGCTGGCCGCCGGAGAGCTGGTGGGGGTAGTGGGCCGCCCGATCGGCCAGGCCCATCTTCTCCAGCAGCTCCATGCCGGCGCGGTCGATCTCCTCCCGGCGGGCCCCCTTCTCGTCCCGGAGGTGGAGGGCCAGGGTGACGTTCTGGAGGGCGGTGTACTGGGGGAAGAGGTTGAAGCTCTGGAACACCAGCCCGAAGTGGAGCCGCTTCTGGCGCAGTTCCTCCTCCCGCTGGGCGGCGGGCTGGGCGGCGTCAAAGATGACCGCGCCCCCCACCGAGATGGTGCCGGAGGTGGGGGTCTCCAGAAAGTTCAGACAGCGCAGGAGGGTGGTCTTGCCGCTGCCGGAGGAGCCGATGATGGCCAGGGACTGCCCCTGGTCCAGGGAGAAGGAGATGTCGCTGAGCACCTTGGTCTGGCCGAAGTGCTTTTCGATGTGGGAAACTTCCAGCAGAGCCATGGTCTGACCTCCTTTACCTGAAGTAGTCCAGCTTCTTTTCCAGCGCGCCCAGCAGCAGGGTCATCAGCCCGCTGAAGATGAGATAGTAGATCCCGGTGAAGAAAAGGGGCCAGACCAGGCCGGAGTAGCCGTGGGAGGTCTTCATAAAGGCCTGTCCCGCCCAGATGACCTCCTGGAAGGAGATGATTCGGGCCAGGGAGGTGTCCTTGACCAGGGTGATGATCTCGTTGGACATGGGGGGGACGATCCGCTTGACCATCTGGAGCAGGGTGACCTTGAAGAAGATCTGCCGCCGGGTCAGGCCCAGGACCAGCCCCGCCTCCTGCTGGCCCACCGGGACCGACTGGATCCCCCCGCGGTAGATCTCGGAGAAGTAGCAGGAGTAGTTGATGATGAACATGATGGCGGCGGCCAGGAACCGCCCCGCCTCCCCAGCGGGCCAGGGGGAGCGGCCGGTGATGGTGCCGGGGCCGTAGTAGATCACGATGAGCTGGAGCATCAGGGGGGTGCCCCGGATGACCCAGACGAAGAACCGGGTCAGGCAGCGCAGGGGCTTGAAGGAGCTCATGGAGCCGAAGGAGATCACCAGCCCCAGGGGCAGGGCCCCCAGCAGGGTGGTGACAAAGAGCTTCAGCGTCTGCACGAACCCCACGTTCAGCGCGCCTAAGACGGTGAGAAACATTTCCACACTTCCCGCCTCCCTCTCTGCGGTAACAAATGGGAGCGGCGCGGAGCCGCTCCCATCGGTCGGGCTGGGCGCCCCGCCGTCTCCCCGGCGGAGCGCCCCAGGATTCAGTGCTGGGCGACGAGCTTCTCGCCGATGCCGTAGCGGTCGGCGATGGTCTGCATGGTGCCGTCCTCATAGCTCTGCACGAAGAAGTCGTTCAGCGCCTCCACCAGGTCGGAGCCCTGACGGAAGCCCACGCCGTACTCCTCGCTGTTGAGCTCGCAGGTGTAGGTCAGGTCGGGGTGGCCGGTGCCCTCCCCCACGGTGGCCACCGCCATGAGGTAGTCGATCACCGCCGCGTCCGAGGTGCCGGCGGAGACCTCCAGCAGAGCGGTGGCCTGGTCCTCCACGGGGGTGTAGGAGGCCCCCAGGATGGCCACCTGGTCCATCCCCGCCGAGCCGTTCTCCACGGCGAAGGACAGGTTCTTCACGCTCTCAGGGGTCTGGTAGTCGGCGGCCTTGTCCGCCTTGACGATGACCACCTGGGCGTTGTTGAAGTAGGGGTTGGAGCAGTCCATGGTGGCGGTCACGTCGTCGGTGAGGGTCATGCCGTTCCACACCACGTCGATGGCCTTGTCGTTGAGCTCCATCACCTTGTTGTTCCACTCGATGACCTGGAACTCGGCCTGGACGCCCAGGCTCTCGGCAAAGGCGCTGGCCAGGTCGGCGTCAAAGCCGATCCAGTTGCCGTTGTCGTCGGTGTAGTCCATGGGCTCGAACTCGGTGATGCCCACCACCAGCGTGCCCTTGTCCTGGATGTACTGCAGGTCGGACTCGGTCTTCTCGCCGCCGCAGGCCGCCAGGGCCAGGACCATCAGCACCGCCAGGGACAGAGTAAGGATCCTTTTCATTTGCGTCGTACCTCCTTGGAAGAACTTTCAACTTTAGCATAGTAGCACACTACCGCAAAAATGTAAAGAGGAATTTTCGGAAAATCGCGAAAAAAACAGGCAGCCCGCCAGGGCCGCCTGTTGCTCAGGTGTGGGGAGAGGATCAGCCGATCTTCTCGACGAACCGGCTGAAGCGCTTGGGGTCGGCGTGATCGTCGGCGGACACCGCCACGCGCTGGCCGATCAAAGAGTAGAGACCCAGCAGGCTGCGGGCGTCCAGGATCACGGTGCTGGTGACCAGGGAGATGTCGTAGGGCTCCTGGGAGGCCAGCTCGCTGAGCTTTTGGACCTGAGCGGGGGTCTTGATGTCGATTTCTTTCATCATAGTGGTTCTAACCTTGCCTTTCTTACGGTGGCGCGTTTGCGCGACGCGCCGGGGTGGATGGGACCCTTCAGGGCGTCCCCCGAAGTTGCCCTCATTCTACCAGCGTCCCGCGCCGCCGTCAAGGGAGGATTTCATCAAAACGAACAAAAACCGGCCTTCAAAATTAGGCAAAACACCGAAACGACGGTGGAGGTGCCCCAAACCGCCCCAAAGCGGCCCGTGAGGGAGGAAAACCGCCTGTTTCCCGCCTCAAAAAACTTATTTTCCGGGAAAAGAGCGGGAAAACCGCCCAAAACACCGGTTTCCGGACCCCCGTTTCCAGCCGGGGATCGCCCCGGAACGGCCGCCGGGGCGGGCCGAAAGAGAGCCAGGGGCGGGCCCGGCGGGCCCGCCCCTGGCGGCAGTTATATAATAGGTATGGGGGTCCCTCAGCTGTCGGTGCGGTAGCGCTTCTGGGGGACGAAGGAGCAGTGCAGGATCTCGTGGGCCTTGTGGCCGCCGGGCTCGCCCAGGTAGTCCTTGTAGCAGGCGATGAGCTCCGGGTTCTGGTGGCTCTTGCGGAAGGACTTGCCCTGGTCGTCGGCGTAGAGGGCGGCGGACCGGCGGGCCACCAGGTCGGTGAAGTTGCGGACCTCGGCGGGCTGGAGGGGCTGGCCGCCGCCGTTGACACAGCCGCCGGGGCAGGCCATGAACTCGATGAAGTGGTAGTGCTTCTCCCCGCTCTTGACCAGATCCAGCACCTTTTTGGCGTTGGCCAGGCCGGAGGCCACGCAGACCTCCACCGTGGCGTCGCCCACCTGATAGGTGGCCTCCTTGATGCCCTCCAGGCCCCGGACCTCGTGGAACTCCACCGGGGCGGCGTCCTTGCCGGAGAGGGTCTCCGCCACGGTGCGCAGGGCGGCCTCCATCACGCCGCCGGTGGCGCCGAAGATGACGCTGGCGCCGGTGGACTGGCCCAGGAGGGGGTCGAACTGGCCGTCGGGCAGGTGGTCAAAGAGGAGGCCGGCGTGGCGGATCATCCGGCCCAGCTCCCGGGTGGTCAGGGAGATGTCCACCGGCATACAGCCGTTCTTCAGCCGCTGTTCCTCCCGCTGGACCTCGTACTTCTTGGCGGTGCAGGGCATGATGGAGACCACCACGATGTCCTTGGGGTCGATGCCCGCCTTCTCGGCGTAGTAGGTCTTCACCAGGGAGCCGAACATCTGCTGGGGGGACTTGCAGGTGGAGAGGTGGGGGAGCATATCGGGGTGGTGCTGTTCGCAGTAGCGGATCCAGCCGGGGGAGCAGGAGGTGATCATGGGCAGGGTGCCGCCGTTCTGGAGGCGCTGGAGGAACTCGGTCCCCTCCTCCATGATGGTGAAGTCGGCGCCGGTGTCCACGTCGAAGACCTTGTCAAAGCCCAGACGCTTCAGGGCGGTGACCATCTTCCCCTCCACATTGGTGCCCACGGGCTGGTCGAAGCACTCGCCCAGGGTGACCCGGACGGAGGGGGCGGGGCCCACCACCACGTGCTTGGTGGGGTCGTGGAGGGCGTCCCAGACCTTCTGGGTGTCG
>CANRBW010000081.1 GCA_947628975.1 uncultured Oscillospiraceae bacterium
CACTGGTCCAGCAGGGTGACGAAGAACAAAAACCACCCCCGGTCCACCCCCGGCGGGATCGGGGCGGTGTAGTTGATGGAGAAGGTCTCGTCGCACATCCCGAAGATCAGGTAGAACCGTTTCCAGCCCAGGCCCTTGAACCGGTCCAGCATGGCGATGCCGTAAAAGAGGTGCCGGGCCTGGACCAGCAGAGCGGTGACGAAAGCCTGGAGGGGGGCGAAGGCGCTCAGCAGCAGCTGGACCGCCACATACTCCAGCGACCCGCCGAAGACCACCACCGCCATGGCCACGGAGTAGAGGACGTTGAAGCCGTTTTTGGCCATGATGATCCCGTGGGCCATCCCCAGAAACCCAAACCCCGCCAGGATGGGCAGGGTGTGGGGAAAGGCCGCTCTCAGCGCCCTGCGGCGCGTTCCTTTTTCCGCCATAGTCGCTCCTTTCCGCCCATGGAAAATGGAGCCCCCGCCGTTCCCAAGGCTCCATTCGGCTCGGTCGCGGCCGGCCTCGCCGCCCCCCTGGGCGGCGGGGCCCATCGCTCCGCTTCGTTGAACAAGCAGTATACCATCCGTTTCCGGAAAAATCAACAGAAATTTCCTCTCCCGGCGGCGTCGAAAACCATCGCATTTGGGATTGCGTTCCGCCCGCGGCTTTGGTATACTGTTACCCGTGGGAAAAAACTCGGCAAGGAGAAGGGACAACTATGTGGTTTGAAGACGCCATCCTCTATCAGATCTACCCCCTGGGCCTGTGCGGCGCGCCGGCGGAGAACGACGGTGTGCCCGCCCACCGGCTGCTGAAGCTGCTGGACTGGGTGGAGCATATCAAGGCCCTGGGGGCCAACACCGTCCTCCTCAACCCCCTCTTTGAGAGCGACCGCCACGGCTACGACACCAGGGACTACACCGCCGTGGACTGCCGCCTGGGGACGGAGGAGGACCTGAAGCGGGTCTGCGACGCCTTTCACAAGGCCGGCCTGCGGGTGCTCTTCGACGGGGTGTTCAACCATGTGGGCCGCGGTTTCTGGGCCTTTCAGGACGTGCGGGAGAGGCGCTGGGACAGCCCCTACAAGGACTGGTTCCACCTCAACTTCGACGGCAACTCCAACTACAACGACGGCTTCTGGTACGAGGGCTGGGAGGGCCACTTCGAGCTGGTCAAGCTCAACCTCCATAACCCCCAGGTGGTGGAGCACCAGTTCGCCGCCATCCGCTCCTGGGTGGAGCGCTTCGGCATCGACGGCCTGCGCCTGGACGTGGCCTACTGTCTGGACCCGGACTACCTCCGCCAGCTCCGGGCCTTTACCGACGCGCTGAAGCCGGAGTTCTGGCTCCTGGGCGAGACCCTCCACGGGGACTACAACCGCTGGATGAACGACAGCGCCTGCCACAGCGTCACCAACTACGAGTGCTACAAGGGCCTGTGGTCCGCCTTCAACTCCATGAACCTCTTTGAGATCGGCCACTCCCTGAACCGCCAGTTCGGCGCGGAGCCCTGGTGCCTCTACCGGGGCAAGACCCTCCTGAGCTTCCTGGACAACCACGACGTGACCCGCGTCGCCTCCATCCTCCAGGACCCCAACCACCTCAGGCCCGCCTGGGCCCTCCTCTTCGGCATGCCCGGCGCGCCCTGCGTCTACTACGGCAGCGAGTGGGGCCTGACGGGCCACAAGTCCCAGGGGGATGCCGCCCTCCGCCCCGCCCTGGACGCCCCTGAGTCCAACGACCTGACCGCCTTTATCGCCAAGCTGGCCGCCGCCCGCCGCCAGAGCCCCGCCCTGTGCCGGGGGAGCTACCGCACGGTGGCGCTCACCAACCGCCAGTTTATCTTTGAGCGGGCCGTGGAGGGGGAGCGGGTGCTGGTGGCCATCAACGCCGACGCCCAGCCCTACACCGCCCACTTTGACGCCGGGTGCGGCATGGCGGCGGACCTGATCACCGGCGCGGACCACGACTTCGGCGGCGGCAGCGAGCTGCCCCCTTACAGCGCGGCCTTCTGGCGGTGCGAGCGCTGACACTTTTTTCGGTGGTGATGGCTTTGCGGAACCGACTGACGCGCCTCCTCCTCCCCGCCCTGCTCCTGGCCCTGCTGGGCCTGACCGGCTGCGCCTCCGGCCAGGTCAAGGAGATGGCCTCCCCCTTCGACGGGACGTGGTACTACGCCAAGACCGGCGTGGCGTGCCGCTTCGGGGAGGGGAAGATCTACCGGGACGACCCCTCCGCCGCCACCGGCCAGTCCCTGGCCGGGATCTACACCGAGTTTGACGACCACCTGGAGGCCAACCTGGCCGAGACCGGCGGCGTGGACCAGACCCGGACGCTCTACCTGGTCTCCGACGACGACCTGGGCCCCGTCCTCCGCGACAGGGCCGACGGCCGCGGCCAGGTCTACTTCTACCAGGACCCCCTGGCCGCCATGGACGCCCTGGTGGAGGCTGGCGGGGGCCTGGCCGCGGAGGAGGACAGCTCCCCCGCCCCGTCGGAGCGCGCCGAGCCCTCGCCCTCGGAGGCCGACCCCGCCGTCAGCCCCGCCCCGGACCCAGCGGCCGCCGACCCCTCCGCCGCCCTGTCGGAGCCCGGCGCCCTGGAGTATCTCTCCCCCGCCCCGGACCCCGCCCCGGCCGGCGGGTCGGACTCCGGCGCCACCCGCGCCAACTCCTCCATGGTCTGGATCCCCAAGTCGGGGAGCCGGTATCACAGCACCCCCTCCTGTAGTGGGATGAAAAACCCCACCCAGATCTCCCTGTCCGAGGCCCAGAGCAAGGGCTACACCCCCTGTCAGCGCTGTTACTGACCGGGTGGGAAGGAACGCGACCGTGCAAAGGGCCGCCCGCCGGGACAAAAAGTCCCGGCGGGCGGCCCTTCGTATGCGTTACAGGCGGTAGGCGCGGCCCGGCGCGCTCAGCGGCCGGAGAGGCCCAGCTTCTCCCCGATGTGGGCCGCGATCCGGGCCAGCTCCTCCGCCGGCCGGACCAGGGCGAAGCGGACGTACCCCTCCCCGGAGGGGCCGAAGGCGTGCCCGGGGGTGGAGAGCACCCCGGTCTTTTGCAGCAGTTCCCGGCAAAAACTCTGGGAGTCGCCGTGTCCGGCGGGGATGGGGGCCCAGACGAACATGGTCCCCTGGCTGTCCGGCACCTCCCAGCCCGCCCGGCGCAGGCCGCCGCAGAAGGCGTCCCGGCGGCGCTGGTACTCGTCGCGCTGGGCCTTTACCCCGTCCAGCGGCCCCCGGAGGGCGGCCACCGCCGCAGCCTGGACCGGGTAGAACATCCCGAAGTCGAACTGGGAGCGCAGGAGCTTGACCGCGTCGATGATGGCGGGGTTTCCAATCAGGAAGGAGATCCGCGCGCCGGTGACGTTGAAGGATTTGGACAGGGAGAAGAACTCCGCCCCCATCTCCTTCGCCCCCGGCAGGGAGAGGAAGGAAAAGCCCTCCCGGCCGTCAAAGATGATGTCGGAGTAGGCGTTGTCGTTGATGATGAGAAAGCCGTATTTCCGGGCGTAGTCCATGATCTCCAGATAGGTGTCCTTCCCGGCGGCGGCCCCCACCGGGTTGGAGGGGTAGGACAGCACCATATACTTGGTCCGCCGCAGGACTTCCTCGTCGATCCGGTCCAGCCGGGGCAAAAAGCCGTTCTCCCGGAGCAGCGGGTAGTAGTGGATCTCCGCCTGGCCGAAGTACGCCCCCACCTCGAAGATGGGGTAACCCGGGTCTGGCAGGAGCACCACGTCTCCCCCGTCGCACAGGGCCAGGCCCAGATGGCCCATCCCCTCCTGGGTGCCGTGGACGGAGGTGATCATCTCCCGGTCCAGGGCCACCCCGAAGCGGCTTTGGTAGTAGTCCGCCACCGCGCTCAACAGCTCGTCGCTGTCGGTCAGGGAGTACTTCCAGTTCTCCGGCCGGGCCGCGCTGTCCATCATGGCGCGGCGGACGTGCTCCGGCGGCGCGAAATCCGGCGTGCCGATGGAGAGGTTGCAGACCTTCCCTCCTGCCCGCTCGATCTTCTCCTTTTCCTCGTTCACCGCGGCGAAGACCCCGGTGGTGTAGTGGTCCAGCCGCCTGGCGTGTCGGATGTCCAATTCCCTCATCTCCCAGCTCCCGGCCGGGGCGGACCCGCCCTCCGGCCAGGGTGTCGTTTTTACTCCTCCGGCCTGTCCCCTCTGGGCGGGCCGGAGAAATTCATCTGCCGCTTGCGCTGGGAGGAGTAGCGCAACTTCTCCGCCAGCGCCGCCCGGTCGCCGGACTCGATGACCTCCCGATAGTTCCGCAGGTTCTCCTCCAGGGTCCGGATGACTCTGGAGAGAGCCGGGGCGTTGAGGGAGAAGAGCTCGGTCCACAGGGGCACGTCCAGGGCGGCCACCCGGGTGCAGTCCCGGAAGGAGCCCCCCTCGAAGCCCTTGCAGGCGAAGAGGTCGGGGTCGTCGCACACCGCCACGGCCATGACGTGCATGACCTGGCTTGTGTAGGCGATGATGGCGTCGTGCTCCTCCGCCGTGGCCCGGACCACGTCCCGAAAGCCCATATAGGCGGCCATCCGCTCCAACAGCGCCACGTGCTCCGGGCGGTTCTCCGGCGTGGGGGTCAGGATGAAATGGGCCCCCCGGAACAGGGTCCGCTCCGCGTGCTCCACGCCGGAGACCTCCTTGCCCGCCATGGGGTGACAGCCGATGAAGTCCACCGTCTCCGGCAGACAGCGGGCCCCCTCCAGAATGGCGGTCTTCACCCCGCACACGTCGGTGACCAGGCCGCCGGGCTTGAAGTGGTCCCGGTGGGCGGAGAGGAAGTCCAGAATGGCCTGGGGGGGCAGACACAGCCACACCACGTCCGCCTCCCGGACCGCCTGGGCCGCGTCGGTGGTCACCTGGTCCGCCACATGGTGGGCCACGGCGAAGTCGTAGGTCCGCTGGGAGCGGACCACCCCCACCACCTGGCAGTCCTCAAAGCCCTGAAGGGCCATGGCGATGGACCCGCCGATGAGGCCCAGGCCCACCACCGCCACCCGCTTGCCGGCCATCACACCGTCCGGCCCACACACTGGGCCACCGCCGCCAGCTTGGGCATCAGCGCGTCAAAGTCCTGGGGGGTGATGGACTGGGCCCCGTCGCACAGGGCGTGCTCGGGGTCGTTGTGGACCTCGATGATGAGGCCGTCCGCCCCGGCGGCGATGGCGGACATGGCCATGCGCTCCACCATCCACGCCTTGCCGCAGGCGTGGGAGGGGTCCACGATGACCGGCAGGTGGGAGAGCTTCTTCACCGCCAGCACCGCCGACAGGTCCAGGGTGTTGCGGGTGTAGGTCTCAAAGGTGCGGATCCCCCGCTCGCAGAGGATCACCTCCCGGTTCCCCTCGGCCATGATATACTCCGCGCTCATCAGCCACTCCTCGATGGTGGAGGACAGCCCCCGCTTCAGCAGGATGGGCTTGCGGCACCGGCCCACCTTCTTCAGCAGGTCGAAGTTCTGCATATTCCGGGCCCCGATCTGGATCACGTCCACGCACTCCTCAAAGAAGGGCAGCTGGTCGGCGCTCATCAGCTCGGTGACGATGGGCATCCCCGTCTTCTCCCTGGCCTCCATGAGGATGCGCACCCCCTCCACCCCCATGCCCTGGAAGGAATAGGGGCTGGTCCGGGGCTTGTAGGCCCCGCCCCGCAGGGCCAGGGCGCCGCTTTCCTTCACGCTCTGGGCGATGCCGCAGACCTGCTCCTTGCTCTCCACCGAGCAGGGCCCGGCGATGACGGTGAGCCGCCGGTCCCCCACCCGCACGCCTCCGCCGATCTCCACCACCGAGTCGTCGGGGTGGTACTTGCGGTTGGCCAGCTTGAAGGGCTCGCTCACCCGCATCACCCGCTCCACGCCGGGGAGCTGGCCCAGCATCTCCTCGTCCAGGCCCGCGGCGTTGCCCTCCGCGCCCAGAATGGTGGTCTCGCTGCCCTTGGACACCATCACCTTCACCCCGCCGGCCTCCATGGCGGCGATGGCCTTCTGGAGCTCCTCCTGGGAGCACTGGGGCTTCATGATCAGGACCATAGTTCCACTTCCCTTTCGTTTTTTCGCAAAGAAAAGAGGAGGCGTCCCCCCTGCTCAGGGGCCGTCTCCTCACCAGAGCGTCCAGGCTTGGCCGACCGTCACGAGCAGACAAAAACACCGCTATCCCGAACGTAGCGGTAAAAGTACCGGTACCCGTGTTCCCGTCCCCGCGCCATGGCCGCTCCTCCTTCCGCAAGGCTGTGCTATACTTTAGCACTTTTTGTTACTAAAGTCAACCCCTATTTTCCCCGCTCCGGCGGCCGGTCCCCCGGCGGACCAGCCCCTCGGTCAGGTCCAGGAAGCGGTCCACCTCGCCGGGGGTGTTGAAGGCGGAGAAGCTGAGGCGCACCGTGCCGGTCTCCAGGGTCCCGGCGGTCCGGTGGGCCAGGGGGGCGCAGTGGAGCCCGGAGCGGACCGCCACCCCCCGCTCCCCCAGCCAGGTCCCCACCGCCTCGCAGTCCACGCCCCGGACCCGGAAGGACAGGACCCCGGCCCGGTCCGCCCGGTCCCCTCCGGCGAAGACCTCCACGCCGGGGAGGCGGCTCAGCCCCCGCCGGGCCCGGTCGGCCAGGCGCCGCTCGTGGGCCAGGATGGCCTCCGTCCCCCGCCCCGCCACGAAGCGCAGTCCCTCCAGCAGTCCCGCCGCGCCGTGAACGTTCTCCGTGCCGGCCTCCAGCCGGTCCGGGAGAAAGTCCGGCATCTCCTGCTGCCGGGAGAGGCTTCCGGTGCCGCCCTCCAGAAGGGGCCGCGGCCT
>CANRBW010000082.1 GCA_947628975.1 uncultured Oscillospiraceae bacterium
GGACATCAAGCCCCACAACATCATGGTCCTCCGGGACGGGAGCGTGAAGGTCTCCGACTTCGGCATCGCCCGCATCACCTCCGCCCACCAGTCCACCCTGACCCAGGAGGCCCTGGGCTCGGTCCACTATATCTCCCCCGAGCAGGCCCGCGGCAGTCATATCGACGCCCGGAGCGACATATATTCCGCCGGGGTGGTCCTCTATGAGATGATCACCGGTCGTCTGCCCTTCGAGGGGGACAGCCCGGTGGCGGTGGCCATCCAGCACATCAACTCCATCCCCCTCAGCCCCAGGGAGCTGAACCCCGACCTCCCCGAGGCGCTGGAGGAGATCACCATGAAGGCCATGGCCCCCGACCCGGACGAGCGCTACCTCAACGCCGACGCCATGCTGGCCGACCTGGAGGAGTTCCGCAAAAACCCCAACATCAACTTCGACTACAACAGCGACGACCTCCGGGCCGGGGACGAGCCCACCCGCCCCGTGCCGGTCAACACCGTCGCCCGCGGGACCGAGGACCCGCCCCGCCGGGAGGGGAGCGGTCCGCCGCCCCGCCGGAGAAGGGAGGAGGACGTGAGAGACGACTACGAGGACCAGCGGGGGCCGCTGTGGCCCATCCTGCTGGCCGTGGGCGCCATTTTGACCTTCATCGTGGTGGTCGTGGTGGTGATCCTGATCAACATCGCCGGCGGCGGCCCCTCCGGCGAGCTGGTGGAGGTGCCCGACCTCACCGGGAAGACCCTCTCCGAGATCCGGAGCAACCGGGCCTATCTGGACGCCCTGGAGATTCAGGAGGGGGAGATCGTCCCCAGCGAGATCTACGAGGCCGGCGAGGTGGTGAGCCAGGACCCGGAGGCCTACGCCATGGCCGAGCCGGAGCCGGACGGGAAGGTCCGGGTCACCGTGGCGGTCAGCTCCGGCAGCGCCGAGACCATGACCATCCCCAGGGTGGAGAACATGGAATACCGCACGGCGGTGGAGCTGCTGCGGGACCGGATGGGCCTGAGCGTGAGCATCCAGCGGGAGAACCACGACGAGATCACCGTGGGCTACGCCATCCGCACCGACCTGCCTGAGGGCACCCCGGTCCAGCGGGGCGACCCGGTGAACCTGATCATCTCCAGCGGGCCGGAGGTCAAGTCGGTGGAGGTGCTGCCCTTCACCGGCCTGAAGCTGGACGCCGCCAAGCGCCAGATCGAGGCCCTGGGCCTGGTCCTGGGCCAGGTGGAGGACGACCCCACCGACGAGCGGGAGCCGGGCTACGTCACCTGGCAGAGCATCCCCGCCGGGACCCAGACCAAGGCCGGGACGGCGGTGGACCTGCGGGTGGCGGTGGCCCCCGCCGAGACCAGCGAGTCGCCCAGCCCCTCCCCCACGGCCAGCGAGGCCCCCGCCAGCGAGCCCCCGACCAGTGAGCCGCCGGTGACCCCGCCCCCCGCCAGCCAGCCTCCGGTGAACAGCAAGCCCATCTTCGTCCACCTGCCCGCCTCCGCCGAGGGGAAGAACTCGGTCCAGGTCCGCATCGACGTGGACGGCCGCACCGCCTACACCCAGACGGTGGAGACCTCCCTGTTCCCCATCTCCCCCCTGATCTCCGGCCGCGGGGAGCAGCAGGTGAGCGTCTATGTGGACGGCGAGCTGGTGGAGCAGAGCGTCGAGACCTTCAGCTGATGGCCCAGGGCGTCATTATGAAGGCCCTGTCCGGGTTCTACTATGTGGACCTGGCGGGCCGGACGGTGACCTGCCGGGGCCGGGGCCGGCTCCGGCACGAGCGGGTCAAGCCCCTGGTGGGGGACCGGGTGGAGGTGACCCTGGCCCCCGACGGCGCCGGGACGGTGGACGCCGTCCTGCCCCGGAGGAACTGCTTTTCCCGCCCCGCGGTGGCCAATGTGGACCAGATGGTCATCCTGGCCGCCAACGTCAACCCGGTCACCGACCCCTTCCTCATCGACCGCCTGACCGCCATGGCCGAGGGGAAGGGGTGCCAGGTGGTCCTGTGCTTCAACAAGTGCGACCTGGACCGCTGTGACGCCCTGGCGCGGGTCTACCGGCAGGCCGGGTTCCCCACCGTGACCCTCAGCGCCGTCACCGGGGAGGGGGTGGACCGCCTGCGGGAGCTGCTGGGGGGGAAGGTGTCGGTCTTCACCGGCAACTCCGGCGTGGGGAAGTCCAGCCTACTCAACGCCCTGGAGCCCACCTTCGCCCTGGAGACCGGGGAGGTCAGCCAGAAGCTGGGCCGGGGAAGGCACACCACCCGCCATGTGGAGCTCTTCCGGGTGGGGGACGGCCTGGCCGCCGACACGCCGGGCTTCTCCTCCCTGGACGCCCAGAGCCTGGAATTGCCCCCCAAGGAGGACCTGGCCCGGAGCTTTCGGGACTTCCTCCCCTATCTGGACCGGTGCCGCTTCGCGGGCTGTTCCCACCGCAGGGAGGCGGGGTGCGCGGTGCTGGCGGCGGTGGAGGCGGGGGAGATCGCGCCCGGCCGCCACCGGAGCTATTGCCGGCTGTACGACGAGGCCCAGGAGATCCCGCCCTGGGAGCGGAAATAACCATCACGCCTTCTTTTGCGTATACTGGAACAGTATCGGGAAAAGGAGGCGTTTTTTTTATGAAGATCGTGGTCGTGCGGCCCCCCAGGGCCCTGCGGGGGATCCTGGCCGCAATTTTCCGGGTGCGGTGACATAGACGGGCCGGGGGGCGCATATAAGTTCTCTCAGGGAAGGAAAACCACGCCCCCACGGGGCAAGGACAAGGAGAGGACGATATGGACCTGGAACTGAACGTGACCCCCATGGAGGGATACGAATGCCCTCTGGACACCGTGGTCTACCAGGAGGAGACCCAGGAGAGCATCGTTCCGGACGCCTGCCCGGACATCGCCGGGGTGCTGTATACCGAGGCCCAGTGCAAGCTGACCCGGAAGGAGTGCGGCGAGGGGAGGCTGGAGTGCGCCGGGGACCTGCGGGTGTGGGTGCTCTACACCCCGGAGGAGGGGAGCGGCCCGTGCCGCCTGGAGTTGAGCATCCCCTTCCGGGTCAGCGCGCCGGGAGAGGTGGGGCCGGAGTGCCTGGCCCTGGCGGTGGCGCGGGTGACCGGGGCGGAGACCCGCGCCCTGAACCCCCGGAAGGTGCTGTGCCGGGTGGAGCTGGCCGTCTCCTGCCAGGCGTGGCGGCCGGAGCGGGAGAGCCTCTGCCAGCCGTGCGGGGCGGAGGGCTACGCCCTCCAGCAGAAGACGGAGGAGCTGGAGGTCTACCCCGTCATGGCGGTGTGTGAAAAGGGGTTCAACTTTACAGACGAGATCCAGCTTCCCGCGGGCCAGCCCCAGGCGGAGGAGCTGTTGGGCCACCGGCTGGAGCTGCGCTGTGGCGAGGCCAGACGCATCGGCGGCAAGGTGATCTTCAAGGGGGAGGCCATGGTGACCTGCCTCTACCGCGCGGCGGAGGGCGCCCTGGCCCTGGGCCGCTGGAGCCTGCCCTTCTCCCAGCTGATGGAGACCGCCGACCTGGACGAGGAGGAGGGCTCCTGCGCGGTGGAGGTGGTGGAGCGGGACAGCAGCCTGACGCTGACGCCGGGCGGCGACGGCCGGAGCCTGTCTCTGCACATGGAGCTGCTGGCCCAGGCGGTGGTCCGCCAGAGCCGCGTGGCCCGGATCTTCTCCGACGCCTACTCCACCACCCACGACCTGACGGTGGAGCGCCGGAGCCTCAGCCTCACCCAGCTGTGGGAGGAGAAGACGGTGAGCCAGAGCCTTCGGGAGGCGGTGGAGCTGCCGGAGGGCGTCCGGGAGGTCAAGGACTGCGCCCTGACCCTGGGCCCCTGCCAGTGCGTCCGGGAGGAGGGGGAGGCGGTGATGACCGTCCGGGGCCGGGCGGGCGTGCTCTACCTGGACGAGGCGGGGGAGCCGCGGGCGCTGGACCGGCCGGTGACCCTGTCCCTCCGGACCGCCCTGCCCCCCAACGGGGAGTGCCGCTGTCGCTGTGCCCAGGACGGGGAGGCCCAGGCGGTGGTGACCGCCACCGGTCTGGAGCTGCGCTGTCCCGTGGCCTTCTCCTACCTCATCACCGTCCGCCAGCCCAGGGAGGCGGTCACCGCCCTCTCCTGCGCCCCGCGGGAGGAGGGGGAGGCGCTGCCCTCGGTGCTCCTTCGGCTGGCCATGCCGGGGGAGGAGCTGTGGGACATCGCCAAGGCCTGCTCCACCACCCAGGAGGACATCCTGCGGGCCAACGACCTGCCGGAGGGGTCCCAGGGGGAGGGGCGGATGCTCCTCATCCCCCGGAGCCGCTGAACCGTCCGAAACCGCCCCACCTGTCTGTCGCCCAGTCCCCGGCCCTCCGGCCGGGGGCTTTCCGTCCGGGGCGAAGATTTCCCACCGCCGGGGCGGGGCGGGGCCCGCCCGGCCTTGACTTTCCGGCCGGTCCGGCGTAAACTAAGGGCAAAGCGTTCAACAAGGAGGGGTGCGAGGTGCAAGAGCGGCAACGGGAGTTCCACCTGGACCTGGTCCCAGGGGATGTGGGACGGTACTGTATCCTGCCGGGGGATCCCGGCCGGTGCGAGCAGATCGCCGCCCGGTTCGACCACCCGGTCCACCTGCGGAGCAACCGGGAGTTCACCACCTACACCGGCTCCCTGCTGGGGGAGAAGGTCTCGGTGGTCTCCACCGGCATCGGCGGCCCCTCCGCCGCCATCGCCATGGAGGAGCTGGTCCACCTGGGGGCGGACACCTTCATCCGGGTGGGGACCTGCGGCGGCATGGCCCTGCCGGTCCAGAGCGACGACGTGGTCATCGCCACCGGGGCCATCCGCATGGAGGGGACCAGCCGGGAGTACGCCCCCATCGAGTTCCCCGCCGTGGCCGACTTCCAGGTGACCAACGCCCTGGTGCGGGCCGCCCGGACCCTGGGCAAGCGGTGGCACGCGGGGGTGGTGCAGTGCAAGGACTCCTTCTACGGCCAGCACGCCCCGGAGACCATGCCGGTGGACTGGGAACTGCAAAACAAGTGGCAGGCGTGGCTCCGGCTGGGCACCCTGGCCAGCGAGATGGAGTCCGCCGCGCTGTTCACCGTGGCCGCCGCCAGAGGGGTGCGGTGCGGCTCCTGCTTCCATGTGATCTGGAACCAGGAGCGGGAGCGGGCCGGGCTGGACGCCAAGGAGAGCCACGACCTTCAGGCCGCCGTCCAGGTGGGGGTGGAGGCGCTGAAGCTGTTGATACAGGAGGACAGAGGGGAATGACAGGACTGGTTCTGGAGGGCGGCGCCATCCGCACCATCTATTCCAGCGGCGTGTGCGACGGCCTGCTCCACGCGGGGATCATGGCCGACTATGTGGTGGGGGTCTCCGCCGGGATCGCCTACGGGGTGAGCTACGTCTCCCGCCAGGAGGGGCGGAACCTGGCCATCATGGAGCGCTATGTGAACGACGGGCGCTATATGGGCGCGGGCAATATGCTGGACCGGCGCAACCACCACAGCTATTTCGGCCTGGACTTCGTCTACAGCGAGATCCCCAACTCCCTCATCCCCTTTGACTACGACGCCTACGCCGCCTTTCCGGGCCTGGTGGAGGCGGGGGTCACCAACCTGCTCACCGGGGAGACCGACTACTACCGGGTGGACGACGCCGACCGGCGGTTCGTCCTCCTCCGGGCCTCCTGCGCCATGCCGCTGCTCTTTCCCATCTACCGCATCAACGGCAAGCCCTATCTGGACGGCGGCATCGGGGACTCGGTGCCCTTCCGCCAGGCCCTGGCCAGGGGCTGTGACAAGCTGATCGTGGTCCTCACCAGGGAGCGCAGCTATTACCGCCGCCCGGAGAAGTTGGAGGGGGCGATCTGCCGGCACTACGCCCGCTATCCCGCCTTCTGCCAGGCCATCCGCACCAGGGCCCAGCGCTACAACCAGGACCGGGCGGAGCTTCTGCGGCTGGAGCGCCAGGGGAAGGCCCTGATCTTCTGCCCCAAGAGCACCAAGGGCTTCTCCCGCACCGAGCGGGACCAGGAGAAGATCCACGCCCTCTGGCGGGAGGGCCGGGACGAGACCCTGGCGCGGGCCGACCAGGTGCGGGCCTTCCTCGCCGGCTGAGGCCGCCCAGCGAAAGAGAGGACGAAAACAGCCCCTCTCCGCTCCCAAAGGGAGCGGAGAGGGGCGCTTTGTCCCGCGCGGGGCAGAGGGACCGTCTCAGGCGTCAGAGGCGGGCAGGGTGGCGAAGCGGGTGAACAGCGCGGGCACCGCCTCCACGATGCGGCTCATCTGCTGCTTTTCGTCCACCAGCCGGCGTCTCTGGAGCCAGTTTTTCACCACCAGGTAGCCCACGTACACGAGGAACGCCAGCGCCAGCTCGATCTCCAGACGGACGCCCGCCGAGCCGGCCTGACGGGTCATTTCCTTCGTCAGGGAGGAGGGGAAGGCCTGCACCAGCACCCAGTCGCCGCCGGCCAGGGCGATGGCGTAGGCGCTGCCGGCGCCCTTGGAGCCCTGGTAGGTGAAGCTGGTGAAGTCCAGGTCGTTGGTGTCGTCCAGGGTGTCCTGCAGCCGCTGCAGGTCCTGGGCCGTCAGGCGGTCGTCCCGCTGCAGCCGCTCCAGGATGGCGGCGATGTCGCCGAAATTCCCCCGGACCAGCGTCACTCTGTCCATCAGGGCGCCGAACCGCTCCGGG
>CANRBW010000083.1 GCA_947628975.1 uncultured Oscillospiraceae bacterium
CTGGGGGCCTACTACGGCTACCGGGCCCTGGTGGAGCGGATGGGCCTGGAGCCCGTGGCGCTGGACGCCTTCACCCCCACCGTGGTCTCCGACCAGTTCTACGGCACCACCTTCTCCACCTCCGGAGTCCGCTGGATAGACCCGGACGTGATGGAGATCTACGTCCCCCAGGAGGCGGCCACGGTGACCAACCACTTCAGCCAGGACGATGTGCGGGAGGGCCAGCCCCTCTACGACTTCTCCAAGCTGGCGGACAAGGACAAATACTCCATGTTTTTGGACGGCAACAAGCCCCTGACGGTGGTGAAGTCCAACGTGGCCCCCGCGGGCGCGCCCCGGCTGATGCTCATCCGGGACTCCTTCGCCGACTGCCTGGCCCCCTTCCTGTGCTACAACTTCTCCGAGATCCACCTGGTGGACCCCAGATATTATAAGACCTCCATGGCCCAATATGCCAAGGACAACCAGATCGACCAGATCCTGGTGCTCTACAGCGTGTCCAACTTCGTCACCGACGCCAGCCTCTTCGCCCTGGCCCTTCCGGCCAAATAAGCCCGCCCCGGCGCAGACAAAGGCCGTCTCCCTTCCGGGAGGCGGCCTTCGTTTGCCTGTCTTTCTATCTGAGGGCGTTCCGGGCCCGCCGTCCGGGGCGGGGCGCGTCACTCCTCCAGGAAGATCTGAAGGGTGGCGGCCAGGGCGCGGCCGGGGGCCAGGACGGTCTGGCCCTGGAAGTAGAGGGCGGTGGAGGCCCCGCCGTCCAGACACATGGCGTCCTCACACCCCAGGGCCAGCATCAGCTCCCGCATCTGCTGGACGGAGGCCGCCGGCGTGCCCACCAGCAGGACCTTGCCGTCCCCCCGGACCCCCACGGCGGTGCGCCGGGCGGTCCCGGCGTTGAACTGGCCGGGGCGGAAGCCCTCGTCCTGGGTGAGGTCCGCCTGGCCGTCGGTGACCAGGCGGGGCGCGCCGTTCACCGCCGTCACCAGCCCCTCGGCCTCCAGGGGGTCGTCCACCGCCCCCTGGACGGCGTAGGGCTCCAGCGCCACGGTCCGCCCCAGTTGGGGGGTCTGATACCAGGGGGTGGCCGTCACCTCCGCGGAGGAGTAGAGCACCGCGCCGTCGGCGGGGATGGGGACGTAGTCCCCCGCCGCCACCGGGTAGCAGCGGGTGCTCACGCCGCCCTCCAGCACCAGCACCGCCCCCGGCCAGCTCACCGAAAAGCCCTCCCCTCTGGCGGGGGTGTAGTACACCGACTGGTTGGCGAACTGGGCCAGGGTGTTCACCTCAAAGGCCGCCCACTCCTGGTACGGCCCGTCGTCCACCGTCTTGAGCCGGTAGAAGAAGTACCCCCGGCCCAGCCTCACCGTCCCGTCCCGGTAGACCGCCAGGGTGGACAGCCCGGAGTTGCCGTAGAGAAAGACGCCCTGGTCCGCCACATGGCCCACCGGGTCCTTGCTGGCGCTGTTCACCTGGAAGTAGTTGGCGTCCACCACCACCTGGGCCCCCGTGGCGCAGAGGTCGGCGAAGGGGGCGGTGGCCCCCAGCTTCCCCCCGGGCAGCACCGCCCGGAACCGCACCCGGCTGTCAGAGGGGTCCACGGTGACCACGTTGGCGCTCACCGTCCCGGAGGGCAGGGCGAAACTCTGGTCCCTGGCCAGAGTCAGGGGCTGGTCCACATAGTGGGGCTCCCGCTCCGCCTCCGCCGCGGGGGGATAGACGTTGGCGTTTTTTGCCAGATAGGCCGCCTCCGGCAGGGTCAGCAGGGCCTCCCCGGTCAGGCCGATGGGCCGGTCGGAGATCACCACCAGCATCTGGGTGGGCTCATACTCCACATAGAGCCCCATGCACTCCAGCGTGGCCCGGAGGGGCACATAGGTCCGGCCCCCCAGGGCCCTGGGGGCGGCGTCCAGGTGGACGGAGCCCCGGAGGCTGGTGCCCATCCAGGGGTCGTCCAGGGTCATGGACACGTCCCAGTAGCTCAGCCAGTCCTCGGAGATCCGGCGGAGGTAGACCGCCTCCGGCGTCTCCGGCTTCCACTCCACCGTGCCCCCGAAGGCCTCCACGATCCGCCGGATGGGCACCAGGGTCCGCCCGTTCTCGGCGAAGGGGCGGACCTGGCTGTTCTCCCGGTCCACCTGGTCCAGCTTCCCGTCGATGACGCACTGGGGCGAGTAGAGCCGCAGGACCACCAGGGTCCGGTCCGGGCTGGTCTCCGGCAGGGGAGTCACCGGCCGCTCCAACTCCTCCGCCGCCAGGGCGGACCCGGCCAGCACCCCCGCCGCCAGGGCCAGGGCGGCCAGGGCCGGGAGGAACCGCTTTCTTCTCATGCTCCCACTCCTCTCTGGGTCGGTCTCTCCCCTTCATTGTAGCGGCCGCCCCCGCCCAAGTCAAGGCTCCCCCCTTGCCTTTCCGTGGGGAATGGAGTACAATGGAAGGTCGAAAGGCGGTGATCCCGGCGTGGAGCAGAAGCGGAACGATTTTTCCCAGGGCAGCATCCCCAAGACCATCCTGTCCCTGGCCGCGCCCATGACCCTGGCCCAGCTGATCAACGTGCTCTACTCGGTGGTGGATCGGATGTACCTGGGCCGTCTGCCCAGCCACCTGGCCCTCACCGGGGTGGGACTCACCATGCCCATCGTCTCCATCATCATGGGCCTGGCCAACCTCTGCGGCGTGGGGGGCGCGCCGCTGACCTCCCTCCACCGGGGCCGGGGCGAGGAGGAGGAGGCCGAGGCGGTCATGGGCAACTCCTTCTCCCTGCTCCTCATTCTGGGGACGGCGGCCACCGTCCTCATGCTCCTCCTCAAGCGGCCCATGCTCTACTGTTTCGGCGCCAGCGACGCCACCTTCCCCTACGCCGACAGCTACCTGACCATCTACCTCTGCGGCACGGTGTTCGTGATGATCGGCCTGGGCATGAACCCCTTCATCAGCGCCCAGGGCTTTGCCAAGACGGGGATGCTGACGGTGGGGCTGGGGGCGGTGGTGAACCTGGTGCTGGACCCCCTGTTCATCTTCACCTTCGGCATGGGGGTCCAGGGGGCGGCCCTGGCCACCATCCTGGCCCAGAGCTGCTCCGCCGTCTGGGTGCTGAAGTTCCTCACCGGGAAGACCGCCATCCTGCGGCTGAAGCGGGCCAACCTGCGCCTGGCCGCGGCCAGGGTGCGGCGGATCATCGCCCTGGGGCTGGCGGGCTTCTTCGTCAACCTGACCAACTCCCTGGTCCAGATCGTGTGCAACCGCACCCTCCAGCTCTGGGGCGGCGACCTCTACGTGGGGGTGATGACCATCGTGAACTCCCTGCGGGAGGTGGTGACCATGCCGGTCCACGGCCTCTCCCAGGGCAGCCAGCCGGTGATGGGCTACAACGCCGGGGCGGGCAAGCCCCAGCGGGTGTGCCAGTCCATCCGCTTCGTGGCCGGGGTGACTTTGGCCTACTCGGCGCTGGTGATGGTGGTGATGGAGCTGTTCCCCACCGTCCTGATCCACCTGTTCAGCAGCGACCCGGAGGTGGTCTCCGCCACCATCCCGGCCCTGCGGATCTACTACTGTATGTACCTCTTCATGTCCCTCCAACTGGTGGGGCAGTCCACCTTCACCGCCCTGGGCCGGGCTAAGAACGCCATCTTCTTCTCCCTGTTCCGCAAGGCCATCGTCAACGCCCCGCTGACGGTGCTGCTGCCCATGTGCTGGGGCCTGGGCACCACCGGGGTCTTCACCGCCGAGGCGGTGAGCCAGTTCCTGGGCGGCCTGGCCTGCTTCATCACCATGTACTGCGTGGTCTACCGTCCCCTCTCCCGGCAGGCCAGGTCCGCGTAGCGCCACACCCCCGACAGGGACCGGGCCAGGTCGGGGCGGAAGCGGGGGTCCTCCGGCCCCAGGGCGTTCACCGTCACCCCGCCGGCCCGGCCGGAGGCGTGGAGATACCGCCCGCCCCCCAGGGCCAGGGCCACATGGCCCGGAAAGAACAGCAGGTCCCCCGGCGCCATCTCCTCCGCCGGGACCTGGACCAGGGGAAAGCCGGGCCGGGGCGACGCGTCCCGGTAGATGGAGATGCCGTTGAGCCAGTAGGCCATGAAGGTCAGGCCGGAGCAATCCACCCCCTGGGGGGTCTTTCCGCCCCAGAGGTAGGGGGCCCAGCGGTAGCGCAGGGCGGCCCGGACCAGGCGGCGGCCCAGCTCCCCCTCCGGCAGAGGGTCGGGCCGGGGCCGGGGGGCCAGCCATCCCGCCCGGAGCGCGCCCTCCCGCCCGTCGGGGAGGACCACCCGCTGCCATCCCTCCTCCGGCCCCTCCCGCGGGGCCAGCACCGCCCCCAGCGGCGCGGTCAACAGCACCTCCGCCGTCCCCTGGGGCCCGGCCAGGACCGGGGCGGCGTTCCGCCCCCACACCACCGCCTTGTCCAGGGCGTCCCACCCCTCCCCCCTGGGCGCCAGACAGGCCGCCGGGGCGTAACCCCGGTAGCGGTACTCGGTCTCCACCAGCCAGACCGGCCCCACCCGCTCCAGCCCCCGGACCCCGGTCCCCAGCAGGGCCTGGTCGGCCAGGGGGCTGTCCGGCCGGGGACCGGTCCGCAGGGGACACACCGGGACTTTGACCACCATCTCCACGCGCGCCGCCTCCCTTTCAAAAGAGCCGGGACCGCCCCGGCTCTCTTTCTTTTTTATATGGTCCGCCGCCGCGTTCATGCCGGGATAACAAAATTTTGCCCGGCCGGGCCAGGCATATTCCCGCCGTAAACTCCACATCCTTTCCCCCAGAGAGACCAAACCTGACACAAGGAGCGAGACCCACCATGAAAAAAGTCATCGCGGCAGCGTTATGCCTGTTTTGTATCCTGTCCTGCCCCGCCGCCGGGGCGGTCACCGGCGGCCCCGGCGAACTGAAGGCCGGCTCCGCCCTCCTGATGGAGAAGGAGACCGGCAAGGTCCTCTATGAGGAGAACGCCCACGTCCAGCTGGAGCCGGCCAGCGTCACCAAGGTGATGACCATGCTCCTGGTGATGGAGGCGGTGGACAGCGGGACCCTGTCCCTGGACCAGCCGGTCCGGGTCTCCGCCCACGCCGTCAGCATGGGCGGCAGCCAGATCTGGCTCAAGGAGGACGAGGAGATGACGGCGCGGGATATGCTCAAGGCGGTGGCGGTGGTCAGCGCCAACGACTGCGCCGTGGCCCTGGCCGAGGCGGTGGCCGGGAGCGAGGAGGCCTTCGTGGCCCGGATGAACCAGCGGGCCGGGGAGCTGGGCATGGAGGACACCCACTTCCTCAACGCCACCGGCCTGCCCGCGGCGGGCCACGTCACCTCCGCCTACGACATCGCCCTGATGAGCCGGGAGCTGATTTTGCGCCACCCCCAGATCCGGGAGTACACCACCATCTGGATGGACTCCCTGCGGGACGGGGCCTTCCAGCTCTCCAACACCAACAAACTCATCCGCTTTTACGACGGGGCCACCGGCCTGAAGACCGGCTACACCTCTTCCGCCCACTACTGCCTGTCCGCCACGGCGGAGCGGGAGGGGATGGAACTCATCGCCGTGGTCATGGACTCCCCCACCTCCCAGGATCGGTTCGAGGCGGCCAAGGCCCTGCTGAGTTTCGGCTTTGCCAACTACGCCCTGGTCAGCGCCTACCCCTCCCAGGCCATTCCCCCGGTGGCGGTGGAGCTGGGGGTCTATGACGCCGTCCAGCCCATCCTGCCCCAGGTCCCCCGTGTCCTGGTGGAGAAGAGCCAGGCCGCCCAGGTGGAGACCACCCTCTCCCTGCCCCCCTCGGTGTCCGCCCCGGTGGCCCAGGGCCAGACCCTGGGTCAGCTGGAGGTGACGGTGGCGGGACAGCGCGTGGGCCAGGTCCCCCTGGTGGCCGACCGGGCGGTGGACCGCCTCACCGTGGGCGGCATCCTTCAAGAGCTCCTCCGCCACCTGTTCCTGTCCCCCTAGCGCCAAAAAACGGAGGCGGGCGCTTTCGCGCCCGCCTCCGTTTGTCCCAAGCCTCGCAGAGTTTCGCGCCTACGGCGCGAAAGAGTCATAAATCATTTTTTGCCAGGACATGCGCCTGGCAAAAAATCCGGAGAAGTGCGGAGCCGTCGCGAGCCGCCCGGATGGAGCGGAGCGAGGGCGAGCGGAGGGGCCCGGGGCCCCGCAGACCAGCCCGAGCCGGAGCGAAGCCGGGCGTCGCGAGCAGGCGCAGCATGACAACTCGGCCCGCAAACGTGCGCCCCGGCCGCCAATAGGCGGCCGGGGCGTGCGCTGCGGCGGGCCGCGAAAAATTGTGAAAGAAGCGGCCCAGCCGCTTCTTTCACAGTTTCATGCCGGGATCAGGGTCAGGTCCTCCGGCTCGGCCGGGTCCGCGGCGGACCGGTCCCCGTCCTCGGTGAGCACCCCCTCCAGGTCCAGCCCCGCCTCCTGGTCCCGCTTGGCGCAGGTCTTGCACAGGCGGGTGCGGTTTTCCGCCATGGCGGCGTCCACCGTGCCCTCAAAGAGGTCGTCGGTCCTCTCCCCCTGGAGGTGCTGGCAGTCCTCGTGGGAGTGGTACACCGTGCCGCTCTTGGTCCAGTACACATACCCCTGGTACACCGACGCGGCGGCCTCCACGTCCTCCCGGGAGAGGGGGTCGAAGTCGTA
>CANRBW010000084.1 GCA_947628975.1 uncultured Oscillospiraceae bacterium
CCCCGCTCAGCGCCCCCCAGGCGGGTCGGCCCACCAGGGGGACCAGGGCGCGGTAGGTGGCCAGCTTCACCAGCCTCTGCTCCACGGCCCGCCGGTCCGCCGGGGTGTCCAGGCCGAACTCCTCCAGGGCGGCCTCCCCACGGCTCTCCCGGCCGTCCACCACGAACCGGGCCCAGGCCCGGTCCCCCGTGAGGGCCACCGTCCCCCGGTCCGGGTCGTCCGGGTCCTGGCCCAGGGGCCGGTGGGGCAGGAGGATGGTGAGGGTCTGCTCCACGGCGTAGCGGTGGTCGTGGCCCTCGAAGCTCACTCTCACCCCCGGCCCCCCCTTCCGGTCAGGTAGGGGTTGCGGGCCAGCTCGTCGGCCAGGGTGGTGGCCCCGTCGTGGCCGGGGTAGAGCTCCAGCGCGGGGTCCAGGGCCGCCAGGCGGTCCAGGGACCGCTCCAGCGCCGCCGGGTCGCCGCCGGGGAGGTCGGTCCGCCCCACCGAGAAGCGGAACAGGGTGTCCCCGGTGAACAGCGCCCCGCCCAGCCGCAGACAGACCGAGCCCCGGCTGTGGCCGGGGGTGTGGAGCACCTCCACCTCCATCCCAGCCAGGGTCAGCCTCGCCCCATCGACCAGCTCCCCGGCCCGCCGGCCCGCCAGCAGTCCCGGCAGGGGGAACAGCTCCCGGTCCGTCTCCGCCAGGTCCGCCGGGTGGCACCACAGCGCCATCTCCGGCCAGGCCTCCAGCAGCTCCGGCGCCGCCCCCACATGGTCAAAGTGCCCGTGGGTCAGCGCCACGGCCTCCGGCGTCATCCCCAGGTCCCGGCAGGCGGTCCGCACCAGGGCGGCGTCCCCGCCGGGGTCCAGGATCAATCCCCGTCCATCCTGGCACAGCAGATAGCAGTTGGCCCCCAGCGGGGGGAGGGGCAGGCGGTGGATCTCCACGCCGCAGTCTTCCTTTCTGATTCCAGTTTGTTATTGCAGAGTTGTTTTATCCCGCAAGTATACGTGTTTCGTGTGCGGGTTGGAGGTTGGCCTGGCGTCGATCTCGAAGCGGTCCAGGCTCTTGACCAGCTGGGTGAGCTTCTGGAAGCCGTAGTTGCGGGGGTCGAAATCGGGCTGCTGGCGCAGCAGGAGGTTCCCCAGCTCCCCCATGAAGGCGTAGCCATCCTCGTCGGCGATCTTGGACAGGGCCTCGGCGATCATATCCTCCACCGCCTGGGGCACCCCCTGGGCGGTGACGGCGGGGGGCTCCGCCTCTCTGGGCCGGACCGGCTTCACCGCGGGTCTGGAGGCGTCCCACGCCTCGTCGGCGTGGTCGCCGGTGGCGGTGGCGGCCCGGATGGCCTCGATGTAGATAAACTTGTCACAGGCCACGATGAAGGGCTCCGGGGTCTTGCGCTCCCCCAGGCCGATGACCTTCTTCCCCGCCTCCCGCAGGCGGGTGGCCAGGCGGGTGAAGTCGGAGTCGGAGGACACCAGGACGAACCCCTCGCAGGGGTTGTTGTAGAGGAGGTCCATGGCGTCGATGATCATGGCCGAGTCGGTGGAGTTCTTGCCGGTGGTGTAGCCGTACTGCTGAATGGGGGTCAGGGCGTTTTCCAGCAAAATCGGCTTCCAGGAGGCCATGTTGGCGGCGGTCCAGTCGCCGTAGATGCGCTTGATGGTGGGGGTGCCGTAGACGGCGACCTCCCGCATGATGGCCCGCATGGCGGTGCGGGGGGCGTTGTCGGCGTCGATGAGGACGGCCAGGCGTTGTTCGGCTTCAGCCATAGGGTTCCCTCCTTGGTCCGGCGGGGCTCAGCGGCCCCGGCGCAGAATGGTTTCGACCTGCTGGAGCTGGTCCACGGTGTTGACCCCCAGCATCTCCACCGGGTCGCACCGGTCGCACACCCCCACCCGGTCCCCCCGCTCCAGCAGGAAGGCGGGCACGTCGGTGAGGTAGTACTCCCCCTGGGCGTTGTCCCGGCGCAGGTGGCTCAGGGCCTGGAAGAGGGGCCCGGCCCGGAAGAGGTAGACCCCGGCGTTCAGCTCGGTGGCCGCCCGCTCCTCCTCCGTGGCGTCCTTCTCCTCCACGATCCGGGCGAAGGCCCCCGCCCCGTCCCGGATGATCCGGCCGTAGGGCAGGCTCTGGTGGGCGTGGCCGGAGAGGAGGGTGCACACGTTCCCCTGGGCCCGGTGGGTCTCCACCAGGGCCTGGTAGGTCTCCCGGCGCATCAGCGGCATATCCCCGCAGCACACCAGCACGTCCCCCTCAAAGCCCTCCAGCAGCTCCTGGGCACAGCGGACCGCGTGGCCGGTGCCCAGCTGCTGGTCCTGGACGGCGTGGGGATACGCCCCGTAGACCTCCAGCACCCGTTCCCGCTTGTAGCCCACCACCAGGATCACGTCCTCCCTGGGCAGGAAGTCCAGGGCGGTGAGGACGTAGTGCAGCAGGGGCTTTCCGTCCGCCTGACGCATGACCTTGGGCAGGTCGATCCCCTCGGTCTGGAGCCGGGTGCCCTTCCCGGCGCAGAGGACCAGGGCCTTGACGCTGTGAGGCATGGCGATCTCTCCTTCTCCTCGTATGGTGTTTTTGGTTATTATACCATCTGATGCCGCCCTTGTCAAAACCGCCTTGTCCGCCCCGGGCGGCGAGGGGGGGGAGACCCGGCGGCCTCCCCCCCTCTGGCGGCAAAAAAGGACGGCCCCTTTCGGGGCCGCCCTTCTCGCTTGGGGTTTCGCGCGGCGCGCTCAGTCCGAAGGACTCAGCTTACCACTCGGTCCGCAGCACGTACACGTAGTCGGCCGTGTTGCTGTTGGCCGGGCAGATGACCGCGACCTCAACGGTCTGGTAGGTGGCGCCAGTCTCAGAACTGGTGGCGTCCACGTCGTTCTCGTTGAAGAAGCCGTTGGGGCTGAACTCGCCGGCGTCCTTGAAGTCCAGCTTGTCCATGTCTTCATCGCGGACATTGATGCGGTTGTTGGCCTGATCGCCGTCAGCCCAGCCCATGTCCACGTACACGAACTTGGTGGCACTGTCGTAGTCGAAGCTGTCAGCGCTGGAGGTGATCACGTCGTTGCCGATGGCCACCAGGTCGTCCATGACCACGGCCTCACCGTCGTTGGGGTTCTCAGCGCCGTCGGTCAGGCTGGTGACCACGCCGTTCTCGTCGATCTCACCGATGGCGAAGTACTTGCCCAGGTAGGTGCGGCTGGCGTTCAGGGTGGTAGAGTCACGACGGATGGCGTCGGCCAGGGTGCCGTCCACCCGCATGGTGGTCTGGGAGCCGTCCACGTCGATGATGGGCACCAGGTACACGTCGTCGTCAACCAGCTCGGGGTCGGCGCTGATGTCGTTGCTGTAGATGAAGATGTAGCCGTCGGGCACATCATCCTTGAAGGCGCCGGTCTCCAGGTAGACGAACTTAGCCACGGTGTTCTCGTCGGCGGAGTTGTTGCTGGTGTTGGCGCAGATGGCGGTGATCATGGTGGCGTCCATGGTGGGCACGTTGCGGAAGCTCTTGTACACGGAGTAGGCCACGGTGTCATCGTTGGCGTTGCGCTTGCCCACCACGAAGGTGGTGTTGCCGTCAGCGCTGATTTTCCAGTCCTTCAGGTTGCTGTCAGAGCCGCCCACGGTGGAGCCCACGGTCTTGGCAAAGTAGCCCTCCTGCATGATGGTGGCGACCTTCGCGGAGCCGTTGCCCAGGCTGGCGGGGTTCTCCCAGTTACGGGCATCGTAGCTGGCGTTCAGCTCGGTGAGCTCATAGCCGGTGGAGGTGGAGCGCCAGGAGAAGAACTTGGTCATGGCGGCGGCGTCCTTACGGCCGGCCAGCAGCTCCTGAGCGGCGTAGGTGTTGATCTGACGGTCAGCGTTGGTCACCTTGTCCACCACGTTCTTCATGACGTTCTTGCCGCTGTCGCGGACGTTGACCTTGGCCACGTTCACGATCTCGGTGGAGCCGTCCACGAAGAGCAGGTTGGCGCGCAGGTTGCCGGTCACGCCCAGGCCGGAGTCAGCGACCTCGGTCTCCAGGACCATGCAGATCTTGCTGGAGTCAATGCTCTCGGTGAGCTGGACAGCGGCAGCGATGGCGCCGCTCTTGTCCAGATAGAAGTCGTACTCGTCAGCCAGGTTGTAGTAGTTGGTCCAGTTGCCGAACACGTCGGCGCCGGTGCCGGCGCCAGCGGAGCCGGTGGTGAAGGTCACGTCGCCAATGGAGCCGGCGCTGGTCTGCTGGGAAGCGCGGTACTTGGAGCCATTGATGGTCAGCTCGCCGTTGCCGCTGCTGAAGGTGGTCACCTTGCCGGTGATCTTGTCAGCCTTCTCGATGGTGTAGCTCCGGGTGCCGCCCTCCAGGGTGGTGGTGTAGACCAGGACCACGTCCCCGTCCACCAGGCCCTGCCAGCCGGTGACCTTGTCAGCGTCGGTCCAGGCGTTCACCACGCCGGGGACGCGGACCTGCAGAGTGCCGTTGGAGAGGGTCTTGCTGCTGGCGTCGCCGGCCTCGACCATGTCAACGGTGTACAGATAGGCCTTGACCACGGAGATCTGGCCCTCGGTGTTGGTGTAGAACTCCACCACGGTGCCCCGCTTAGCGGCGGCGTCCTGAACCTTCGTGGCGGTGTCTTCGGCACCGTTGAGGTAGTACTGGCAGTCATCCGCGAAAGCGGTGGACACGAAGTTGCTGGTGCCGCGGGTGGTCAGGTCGCCCCAGCGGATGATGCCGGAGGAGATGACCTTCACGGGGGTGCTGTCAGCCTTGGAAGCGGTGGAGGAGATAACGCTCTGGAAGGTACCGAAAGCGCTGATCTCGCCGGTCTTCTCGTCCCACTTGGAGCCCTCGGCCTTGACGTAGACGTTCACGTCCTCGCCCACCAGGTCGGCGGTGGCCTTGACCTTGCCGTTCAGGTTGGTGGCGATGTTCCAGGTGTTGTTGTTGATCTCGGGGGCGGTGACGGCGGAGAAGGTGGCGAAGCCGTTGGTGTCGATGCCGGACACGGTGGCGGTGACCTTCACCAGGTTGAACACGTCATAACCCAAGGTGTAGAGCTTGCTGTAGGTGGTGATGTAGCGGTTGCCGTTGTCCCACTGGGGGATACCCTCGACCATGTTGGCGTTCAGAGCGTTCAGCACGATCTCGGCGGCGTTCTCACGGGTCAGCGGGGTCAGAGCGGTCTGGCTCTTGTCCACGTTGTCCATCAGGCCGTTGCGCTTGGCGTCGGTCATGATGTTGCCGGCCCACGCGGTGTTGTTCTGATAGCCACGGTCCTCGGCGTCATAGCCCAGAACGGTCAGCATCATCTTGCAGGCCTCAGCCACGGTGACGTTGTTGCTGGGGTTGTAGTTGCCCAGGTTGTCGCCAGAGATGTAGTTGTTGGCCTTCAGGAAGCTGATGTAGCTCTCAGCCCAGTTGCCGGCGATGTCGTTCAGGCCGGAAGCGGTGCCCAGGTAGGCGTCCGCGTCCTCAGAGCCGGTGGCCGCGAAGTAGACCATCTTGGCCCAGCTGGCCCGGTCGATGTTGCCGGTGGGGTCAAAGGACCCGTCCGGCGTGCCGACGATGATGCCCAGATCGACGTTCAGGGAGACCGCGTCCTTGTGGGAAACGGTGTTCCAGTCGGTCAGATCGGCGGCAGTCTTCTCGCCCTCGGCAGCGGAGACGACGGTGAACATGCCCATCAGCATGATCAGAGCCAGCCCCAGAGCCAGGACCTTCTTCAGGTTGTTCATGGGAAGATTCCTCCTTCTGAAATTTTGACTTGGGGACAAAGTCCCCTTGCCTTACGTTGGCTATGATAAACCAAGCGCGAAAAAAGGTCAAGGGGTTTTGCGCAAGTGTAATATAACTGAAATATTCCGTCACATCCGCGACCAGACGGGGTTGTCGCCGCGCGCCGCAGGACTAGACGCGGTACATCTGCTGGACGTCGCAGGTCTGCTGGACGTCGCGGGTCTGCTGGACATCGCAGGTCTGCTGGACGTTGCGGGTCTGAGCGCTGTGCTCTGCTGTTGCTTTCAGGACTAGGCGGTGTACATCGCTGTGCGTTGCAGAGCTAGGCGGCGTTCTCTGCTGGACGTTGCGGGACTAGACGCTGTACATCTGGTGATGCTTGCGAGGCCAGGCGCTGTTCTCTGCTGTCTCTCGCAGGGGCGGGCGGGCTTTCGGCTTCCAGCATAAGCCTTGGCGGGCTTTTCGTGGATAAAAATCAAAATCTGCTGCTTCTTATAAGAATAGACGCGGAGGTCGGCTGGACTGCGCAAGAGTAGACGGCGAGGTCTGCTGGATCTTGCGGAGCTAGGCGGTTTTCTCTGCTGTGCGTCACAGGACTAGGCGCTGTTCTCTGCTGTATCAAACAGGGGCGGGTGGGCTTTCAGCTTCCAGCAACGGGGCTGCGATAACCTTGCAGGGCTAAGCGGTGTTCTCTGCTGAACTTTGCAGGGCTAGGCGTGGTACGTCTGCTGTCTCTTGCGTGGATAGGCGCTGTACTCTGCTGTTCCTACCAGGGGTGGGTGGGATTTTGGCTTCCAGCGCATTGCGTTTTTTCGTTTCAATCGTTTTGTCCGAACCGGACAAAGGTCGCGCCTCCCCGGCGCGGGGGCCAAACCCATTTTCTTTTTCTTTGCGAAGAAAA
>CANRBW010000085.1 GCA_947628975.1 uncultured Oscillospiraceae bacterium
CCGTTGGCCAGTCCCGCCAGCGCCCCCGCCACCCCGCACCAGACCCTGTTTACCTGCCGACCCTCTGTATCCCGCATAACAAGACGCCCCTTCCCGCCGTAGTATGGCAGGGAAGGGGCGGTTTCATGCTCAGACCTGGGAGGACGGCTCCCCGCCGCGGGCCAGGTCCATGACCACCTGGCCGCCCAGGATGAGGCCCGCGCAGCCGGGGACCCAGGCCACGCTGCCCGGAATGGACCGGCGGCCGGGGGGCGGGTCCTCCCCCGGGTCCTGGACCGTCCGGGGCAATTCGGGGGAGAAGACCACCTTGTGGTGGCGGATGCCCCGGCGGCCCAGCTCCTTGCGGATGATCCGGGCCAGGTGACAGCCCTGGGTCTTGGAGATGTCCGCCACCCGGAACTGGGTGGGGTCCACCTTGTTGCCGGTGCCCAGGGCGGAGATGATGGGGATGCCCCGGCTCAGGGCGGTCTGGATCAGGTCCAGCTTACAGCTGACCAGGTCGATGCAGTCGATGATGTAGTCGTAGGGGACGGCGAAGAAGGTCTCCCGGTCCTGGGCGGTGTAGCGCCAGACCATGGGGTGGACCACGCAGTTTGGGTTGATGGACAGCGCCCGCTGGGCGGCGGCCAGGGCTTTGGGCTTGCCCAGGGTGTCCGCCGTGGCCAGGAGCTGGCGGTTCAGATTGGTGACGCCCAGCCTGTCCTGGTCCACCAGCGTCAGCTCGCCCACGCCGGAGCGGGCCAGGGCCTCCACGGCGTAGCCCCCCACGCCGCCCAGGCCCAGCACGGCCACATGGCTCCGGGCCAGCCGCTCCATCCCCCGGTCCCCCAGCACCAGCGCCGTGCGGGAAAAGGGCTCCTCCACAGCTGTCGCCTCCTGCTCGAAAAAAGATACCGGCGGGCGGCACGGGCCGCCCGCCGGTTCAGACGTGGGATAACGGGGTCAGTTGAGGCCGATCTTGGACCAGCCCCGGCCCTCCTGGGCCTCGTAGCCCTCCTGGACCTGGTCCATGAAGGCCTCCTGGTCGTCGGCCTGCTTGCCGCTCTCGGCCTGGTCCATCCAGACCGGGCGGTTGACGGCCTCAAAGTACATCACGTGCCAGCCAAAGTCGGTCTGGACCAGCCCGGTGTCCCCGGGCTGACGGCTGGGATCGAAGCACCAGTCCTCGAAGGGCTGGACCATGTCGCCCTTGGCGATGCCGGTGTAGAGCCCGCCGGCGGCGGAGAGGTTGTTGTCCGCGTCCCGGCCGTCCTCGGAGTACTCCTCGGCCAGCTCGCCGAAGGCGGCGGCGGTCTGCTCCCCGGCCTGGTACTCGGCCAAAATGTCCTCCGCCTGGGCCCGGACCTGGGCGATGCGCTCCTCGGTGGGCTCCAGGGTGGACTCGTCCACGTCCTCGGTGGCGGGGTCGTCCTCCATGGCGGTGGACAGCAGGATGTGCCGGGCGTCCACAGTGGGATCGTCGTCCTGATAGCGGTCGTGGAACTGGACGACGTACCAGCCCGCGTCCTCCATCTCAAAGAGGTCCACGTCCCCGTCCTGGCGGGCGGGATCCATCAGCCACTCGGCGTAGGACAGGGAGGAGAAGTTGCTGCCCATCACCCCGTCTCTGGGGACGGAGGAGAGGTCCTGGGCGGCGGCCACGTCGGAGAAGGTCTGGGCCTGCTCCCCATCGGCGGGGGTGGCGCTCTGGGCGGCCTTCACCGCGTCCAGCAGGGCCTGGGCCTTGGTCTGGGCCTCGGCCATGGCGGCGGCGGACTCCTCCTCGGTGGGCTCGGCCGTCTCGCCGTTTTCGTCGGTGGCGCCCTGGGCGGTGCCGTCGAAGTAGACGTACTCGTAGTCGTAGCAGTCCAGCTCGTCGGCGTTCTCCTCGTAGTAGGCGGTGAGCTCCTCGTCGCTGTAATCGCCCATCTCGCCCACCTTGGCGTTATAGTAGTCGGAGGCCATCAGGCGGCGCTCCAGGTTGTCCAGATAGACGCCCTGGGTCATGTTCCGGCCGTAGAGGGCCTTCAGGTAGGCGTCCCGGCTGCCGAAGTTGTACTGGGCCGCCGCCGTGTCCAGACCGGTCAGCGCGTCGTCCAGCTGGGCCTGGGCGTCCTCGGAGAGGGTGTGCCCCGCGGCCACCGCCGCGTCGTAGAGGGCGCAGACCTCCGTGGCGTTCTCCTTGGCCTGCTGGCAGAAGTAGTCGTAGTAGCTCTGGCTCTGCTCCTCGTCCACATACTGGGTCTTCATATCCCCGCGGGGGTCGAAGCTGGACTCATAGGTCAGGCCGTTCTGCTCGTAGATCTGGGCCATGCTCTGCTCGTTGGAGGCGTAGTAGTTCAGGGCCTCGAAGTAGTAGTAGTCCATGTCGGCGATGCTGAGTTTGGTGTCCTTCACCGTCAGGGCGGTGGTGTGCCGGGAGAGGAAGCCTGAGTTCCAGACCAGCAGGATCACCACCAGCACCACCGCCACCACGGCGCCCACCGTGGCCAGGATGGCGTTGCGGCGTTTGGTCTTCTGGGCCTTCAGCTCCTGCTTCTGCTTTTCGGTCAGGCCCATCTCGTCGCGCAGGGCGCGCCGCTCCAGCTTTTTCTTTGCTCCGCTCATTGGGTCATTCAGTCCTCTCATGTGTTTTCTTCAGGGGAACGCGCGTGTTTTCATGCCGATATATTATACCGGATAATCCCGCCGGACGCAAGGGCTATTTTCACTTTTTTCCGTTTTTGGGCGCGGACGTTATGGGGACGTGCCGCGAAGACGCTCCTCCTCCCGAGATACAAGCGGGGCGACGTTCCCCTTGGCGCGGCTGGTGGGCATATTCCGGAAGAGGCGGACAAGCGCGCAGTAGCCTTGCTCCCGGGTGCAGAAAGCGCTGGGGGCGAACCGGTTTTCCCCTATCCCCCGCATCACCTGGGCCTTGGCCAGCAGGGCGACGGCAGGACGGGCCCATGGGCTGACGCGGTCGGAATCGGAAAAGGTGAGAGCGAGATCGGAGCCCTCCGGACCCGCCGCGGGATCGGCCTGGGCATAGATCCTGTACACGCGCGCCAGCATCGCCGCGGCCTCTTGGCGGGTGATGGGGTCCTCCGGCCCAAAGATCCCATCGCCGCGCCCGTTGACGATCCCCAGCGCGAAGGCCGCGTTGAGATAGAACCCGGCGCCCGCGGCCACATCGGAGAATGGCGCCATCTGGCGGAGCAGGGTATCCCACGACACAGGGCGCCCCGGCCCCTGGCGCTCCCAAAACGCGGCGGGCAGCAGCGCCGCCAGCTGTTCCCTGGAGCGGACCGCGGCCTCCCGCCCCTTTGAGGAGTCGAGGAAGATCGGCAGGAAGACCGGCAGGTCCTCCGAGCCATACGCGCCATAGAAATCGTACTGGGCGCCCAGGAAACGGACCGCCAGCTCCGCGAATTCCCGGCGCGTCAACTCTCGCTGATAGGCGCCCAGCATCTCCTCCGGGATCAGACCGAGGGAAAAGGCGTGTTCCACCTCCTCGGCGGCCCAAGCGGAGGGGGAAGGAGAGGTGTCGTGGGACGGAGCGGCGGCCAGGGCGGCGTCGGCGGCCAGGAAGACAGCCAGACAGAGCGACACGAAGCGCGGACGGCCATGTTTCACAAGTATCCCTGCTTTCCCGAGAAATGTGTGGAGCCATGTTGTAATGGACTATAACCATAAACGCTCATGCCCGCAAAACGCAACAGGCGGCCACGACCTCGACGGCGCGGCGCGCCCTCCCCGCGGAGGGCCGGGCGGTCCCGCCGCCGGAGCGGGCGACAAAAAACGGCCCGGTCTTTCGACCGGGCCGCACCCGCTTTGGCCGTGTAGGCCCTATTAAAACCTGCACGTCATGGCAGGTGGGTCGCCTCCGCGCCACTTTACCGCTCCCAACGTCCATCACCGGTCTGAGCCGGGACGGGAGGTCTGCGAGCCGTGGCGCGAGTGCCGGCGTCCCGTAGAAGAAATGTGGGTTAATAAGACGCCCATCACGCACCAAGCAGGAAGGAGGAGGTTCAGTCCTCCTCCGGGTCCTCCTCCTCGGCGAAGAGCTGTTCCATGAACAGGTCGTAGATCTGGTTGAGCTCCTCGTCGGTGTCGGGGGTGGAGAGCAGCTCCTCGCCGTCTTCGGTGATGACCTTCAGAATGACCATCTCGGCCTCTTCCTCCTCGCCCTCGGCGGCGTCCTCGCCCAGGTCGGCGGGGAAGAAGGCCATATAGCGCGTGCCGTCGTGCTCCAGCGCGTCGATGAATTCCAGCTCCAGGTCGTTGCCGTCTTCGTCGGTGACGGTGATGAAATCGGGACCGAACGCATCGGACACGGGACTCACCCCCTCCTGTCTTTCTCTCTGACGAATATATTCTACCAGCTTTCCGGCAAAAATGCAAGACGGGCCGGGCCAAAATTTGCCGCGGCCTTCGGCAAAAGGGGACAGGGAAGAAGGGGGTGGACAAGTTGGGAAAAAATTGATATAATCGCTTTGTATATCGTACGCGCCCGCCCGGTCCGGCGTTCCCGCCGGGGGCGGTATCGAGGTGAGAAGACCATGGCAGATCAAGAGATCATTTCCCGGGCCGGCTCCTCCGGCCAGGACCGGCGTCCCGCCCGCCGGCGGCGCCGCCGCGGCGGCTGGCGGACGGTGGGCCGGGTGGTGGGCACCATTTTGCTGGTGATGCTCATCACCGGCCTGTTGCTGACCTGCTTCGGCGCGGTCTACGTCGGGGCGGTCATCGTGCCGGAGGCCCGCCGGCAGGACTATCTGGGCGATATGTCCACCGCGGAGACCTCCATCATGTACTATAAGGACGAAAACGGCGTGGACCAGCCCTACCTCACCCTGACCAGCGACAAGAACCGCCAGTGGGTCAGCTACGCCGACCTGGAGCGCACCTATCTGGTGGACGCCCTGGTGGCCATCGAGGACAAGCGCTTCTACCAGCACAACGGGGTGGACTGGCTCCGCACCGGCCGGGCGGTGCTGAATATGTTCACCGGCGGCTCCATCCAGGGCGGCTCCACCCTGACCCAGCAGCTCATCAAGAACATCACCGGGGAGAACCAGGTGACGGTGAAGCGCAAGATCCTGGAGATCTTCCGGGCCCTGGAGTTTGAGAAGAACCACTCCAAGGAGCAGATCGTGGAGTGGTACCTCAACCAGATCTTCCTGGGGGAGCGGTGCTACGGCGTGGGGGCCGCCTCCTGGGCCTACTTCGGCAAGGACGTCACCGAGCTGGACCTGGCCCAGTGCGCCAGCCTGGTGGGCATCACCAACAACCCCTCCCGCTACGACCCCTATCTGAACAAGAACGCCGAGGTCACCAACGACCAGGCCAACCGCAAGCGGGCCAAGCTGGTGCTGGACAATATGCTGGAGCAGGGGAAGATCGACCAGGCCGCCCACGACGCCGCCTGCGCCGAGGTGGACACCATGGAGTTCGTCATGGGCTCGGCGGAGGGGGGCGACCCCACCACCGTCTACAACTGGTACCAGGACCAGGTCATCGACGACGTGATCGCCGACCTGAAGGCCCAGTACGGCTGGTCCAGCGAGACCGCCAGCCTCAAGGTCTTCTACGGCGGGCTGTCCATCTACACCAACGTGGACCTGCGGGTCCAGTCCATCGTGGACCAGGTGTACGCCGACCCCGGCAACCTCAACTACGTCTCCAACTCCGGCCAGCCCATGCAGTCGGCCATCGTGGTGCTGGACGACCAGGGCAGGGTGGTGGCCCTGGCCGGGGGGATCGGGGAGAAGACTCAGAACCGGGCCTGGAGCCGCGCCAGCGACACCAAGCGCCCCTCCGGCTCCTCTATCAAGCCCCTGTCGGTCTACGGCCCCGCCCTGGAGATGGGCCTCATCACCCCGTACAGCGTGGTGGACGACGCCCCCTATCAGGTCCTCAACGGCAGGCCCTGGCCCAGCAACGCCGTGGGCTACTACCGGGGGCTGGACACGGTGACCCACGCGGTGGAGCAGTCCCACAACACCGTGGCGGTGCGGGTGCTGGGGGACTACGTCACCCCCAAGGCCTCCTTTGACTTCCTGGAGCAACGCTTCCACATCACCAGCCTGGTCCGGGAGCAGTGGATCAACGACAAGAAGTACAGCGACCTGGACCTCTCCCCGCTGGCCCTGGGCGGCCTGACCCAGGGGGTCTCGGTCCGGGAGATGGCCGCGGCCTACGCCGCCTTCCCCAGCATGGGCCGCTATGTGGCCCCCAAGACCTACTCCAAGGTGGTGGACGCCGACGGCACCGTCCTGCTGGACGCCACCGGGGAGGGGGAGTACGTCATCAAGGAGAGCACCGCCTACTATATGAACCAGATGCTCAAGGGAGTGGTGGCCAACGGCACCGGCCGGGACGCGGCCTTCTCCGGCATGACCATCGCCGGCAAGACCGGCACCACCACCGCCCAGAAGGACCTCTGGTTCGTGGGCTACACCCCCTATTACACCGCGGCGGTCTGGGTGGGCTATGACCGGCAGGAGCGCCTGGGCAACATCGGCCACCCCCAGAACCTGCTGTGGAAAAAGGTGATGAGCCAGGTCCACGAGGGCCTGCCCGACAAGGACTTCCCCCAGCCCATGGGGGAGGAGGTGGTGGCCGCCTC
>CANRBW010000086.1 GCA_947628975.1 uncultured Oscillospiraceae bacterium
GATGTCATAGGCCTGGAGCTGGCCCTGGGCGTTGATGAGGAAGGCGGTCTGTCCGCCGGGGGTCTGGCCCAGGACCTTGGCGGGGGCCTTGACCGCCTGGGAGAGGTCCACCCCCAGGCCCTGGATGGCGTGGGCCATGAGGGCGGCTTCCAGCATCCCGCCCAGCTTGTTGGAGTGGGTGGACTCCCCCACGGCCATGAGCTGCTTGCCGTAGGTGTCGCCGCCGCCGTCCCGGTACGCCTGCTCGAAGAGGTCCTTGGTCAGCTGGAAGGCGTCCACGCACAGCACGTTCTGCTCCTGGGCCAGCTGGCGGACGGCGACGCAGTAGGCGTCGCACTTCGTCTCCGACGTGGACTCGTCGTGGTGGGGGCGGATGGTGCCGTCGGGCTCGTAGTACATCCGGGAGACGGGGGTCACCAGCACCGGGGTGGCCCCGGCGGCGCGGGCCACGTCGATGTATTGCAGCAGATACCACTTGTAGGTGCCGCCGCAGTCCCAGGTGTAGCACGTCTCCCCCCAGGTGGCGGGCAGACCGACGGGGGTGGGCTGCTTCACGCCGGGGGTGGTGGGGTAGACGCCGTTGGCGTCCGGGACGCCAACGGGGGCGTGGCGCTCGGTCAGGTGGCTGGCGTCGGCGTTGGAGGCGTCGTTGTGGCCGAACTGGATGAAGAGGTAGTCCCCCGCCTTGATGTTCTCGGCGATCCGGTCCAGGGAGCCCTCGTTGAGGAAGCTCCGGGCGGAGCGGCCGCCCTGGGCGTAGTTCACCACGGTGACCTGGGCGGGGTCGAAGAAGCTCTGGAGGAATTCGCCCCAGGAGCCCTCCAGCTGGGTTTTGCCGTCGTTATACATCCCCTGGGCGGAGTAGTCCTTCACGGTGGAGTCCCCGGCCAGGAAGAGGTTGATCCCCTCCCCCAGGGACACCTCCCCGGGGGCGGCGCCGGGGTCGTTCCAGCCGTCCCGCACGGTCTCCAGGAGGGTGTAGCTCCGGGGCTCGCCGGTGGCGCCGCTCAGCGTGGCGGGGACCACGGTGACCATCACCCGGCAGCCCACGTCGGCCCGGTCGATCTTATAGGTCCGGCTCACGTTGGCGGTGGACGCCTTGACCTGGGTCTGGGTGCCGTCGGCGCTGACCCGGTACCAGTAGATGAGGGAGGCGTCGCTGGCGTCGTTCTCCCCCAGGGAGTAGCCCACGGTGAGGGTGTGGCCGGGGTAGGGGAGGTTGATGTCCCCGTTGTCGGTGAGGATGGGGTCGGTGGCAAAGGTCACGGGAAGGACCTCCTCGGCGTAGTAGTAGGGCGTCCAGTCCCCCAGATAGTCGGCCACGGCGGCGGCGGAGGCGCTCAGGCCGGCGACCCGCTGGCTCAGGTCCTCCGGGGCCGGGCCGGGCAGGATGGTGCCCACCTCGCCAAAGCGGGCGTTCTCCGGCTGGTTGCCGCTCATCTCCGTCCAGCCCCTGGGCGTGATGAGGCCGCCCCGCTCCAGGCGGGTGTTCTGGAACAGCACCGCCGCGTCCTTGCCCCAGGGGCGGCCGAAGTCCCCGGCGGCCACGGTGAGGTCGGGGCCGGCGGTGACGGCGCAGGCGCGGAAGAGGTAGCCCTTCTCGTCGGGCTCGTGCCGGGCCGCGGTGAGGTAGCCGCCTTGTTCCACGTCGCTGTACCCCTTCCAGCGCAGTTCGCAGCCGTCAAAGACCACGTTGCCGGAGCCGAAGATGTAGTCGGTGTTGCCCTCGATGAGGCAGTTTTTGAAGTAGGCGTCGGCGGCGGTGTAGAGGGTGTCCTGGCTGGAGAGGAAGGCGCAGTGGGAAAACTCCGCCTGGCCCGCCTCCACGCACACCGCGGCGGCCCGCTCGGTGGCGGCCTTGCCGGTCACGTCCAGGGCGTAGTTGCGCGGGGGCTTCACGTCCTCCGGCTCCACCCCGTCGGCCAGCTCCTCGTCGGTGATGTAGCGGTTGAAGGAGTTTTCAAAGGTGATGTTCTCCGCCCGGAAGGCCACCGCCCCGGGCAGGATCCGCACCGCCGTGCCCCAGCGGTCGGCGGCGTGTTTTTCGTAGCGGTCAAAGGCCAGCTCCGGGTCGTAGTAGCCGTTGCCGTCCCCTCCGGCGGAGTAATACTTGTAGCCGATGCCGTAGTACCAGGTGAGCAGGACCTCCCGGCTGGGGTCGGTGCTGACGAAGGAGAGGTAGGGGACGTCCACGATGACCTGTTCCCGGTAGGTCCCCGGCGCGATGTGGACGGTGACCCGCTTGGCCTCGCTGTCCACTCCCATGCGGGAGGCGGCGTCCACCGCGTCGGAGACGGTGGGGTAGTTGGGGGAGCGGTCGGGACAGCCCACGTAGAGGTCCGGGGTCCAGTCCACGGAGGGCTTTTCCGCCGTGGAGACAAAGAGCAGGTCATGGAGCACATCGCCGCCGTCCACCACCACATGGGTCTTGGTGGCAAAGCCCTCCGCCGCGGCGCGGGCCAGGTAGGACCCGTCCCGGAGCTGGAGGCCGTAGCCGTCGCCGGTGAGGGTCTCGGCGGGGTAGACATAGCCGTCGGCCACGTTTTCAAAGGTGAGGGCGGTGACCGCGGCGCCCTCCAGGCCCAGGAAGTGGCCGCCGACGCTGTGGGTGGCCTTGGGGGCCACGGCGATGTCCTGGGTCAGAGCGACCCCCTCGGAGGATACCGCCTCCGGAGCGGACACCACGTAGTCGTTGGCCCCGGACAGGGTCACGGTGTAAGAAACCGAGGGGTCGAGGGTGGCGGAAAAACTCATGTCCGCCAGGTCGATGGCAAGCGCCGCGGGCTCGGAGCCGGAGCCCTCCTCCGGGGTCAGGGTGACGGCCAGGTTGGAGAGGTCATAGCCGGCGGCGAAGCCGGTGAGCTTGCCGGAGAAGGTGTAGGCGCTCTTGGGCTCCACCTGGAGGAGGAGACCGGCCTTGCCGGAGGCCGCCTCCGCCTCGGAGACGGTCACCTGCCGGGTGTCGGCGGTGAAGCCCCAGCCGGGGGCCCCGGTGAGGACGGCGTTGTAGGGATACCCGGCGCTGAGGGTGGCGGAGAAGCTGCCGTCGGCGTTCAGGACGGCCTGGGTCTCGGTCCGGGTCTCCCGGTTGAGGAACTTGAGGCCGTACCCCGTCCCGGAGAAGTCCGCGGGCAGGGACAGGGAGCCGGTCACCGCCACGCCGGGGACCCGGATGAGGCGGTGGAACATGGCCTTGCCCGCCGGGTCGGTCCAGAACTTATAGGTCCCGTCGTACCGGGCCAGGAAGGTGGAGCGGACGAAGGTCCCGGCGGGGATCTTCACCGTCTCGGCCTGGTCGGCGCCCTGGGCGTCGCAGTGGAGGACCACGTCGCCGCTGGCGGAGCCCATGTAGAGCACCAGCTTGTCCCCGGCGGAGACGTTGGAGAGGAGGAGGAAGCGCTTGCTGTCCCCGCCGGCGCCGTTACAGTACCAGCCGCCCTGGGCCTCGTAGCCGTCGTCATAGGCGTGGCCGTACTTGTTCTGGGCGTTCCCCCCCAGGATACCGCCCCAGTCGGGGCTCTCCACGGCGGAGTAGATCCGGTCGTTGGCGTTGTGGGTCATGGACAGATCGCCGAAGGCGACGGTCTCCCCCACGGAGAGGGTGCCGTCCGCCAGCGCCCCGGAGGCGACCCAGGCGGCGGGGGTGATGTGGGCCTGCCAGCCCTCCTCCCCGGGGAGGACCGCGCCGGTGAAGTCCCAGACCTCGATCCCCCGGCCGGCCTGGGCCCCGGCGGCGGGCAGACCCAGGCCCAGGACCAGGGCCAGGGCGCACAGGGCGCTGAGCAGGCGGCGCGAAGCGGTGATGCGTTCTTTCATGTCAATACCCCTTTCCCTGCTGGCCCTTGACCAGCTTGACGATCCGGCTGGTGCCCAGGCGGTCGGCGCCCAGGGCGATGAAGTCCCGCGCGTCGTCCAGCGAGGCGATGCCGCCGGCGGCCTTGACCTTGACGGCGGGGGACACGTTGGCCCGGAGCAGGGCCACGTCCTCCCCGGTGGCCCCGCCGGTGGAGAAGCCGGTGGAGGTCTTGATGAAGTCGGCCCCGGACTGGCTGACCAACTGGCAGAGCTTGATCTTTTCCTCCTGGGTGAGGAGACAGGTCTCGATGATGACCTTCAGCACCCGGCCCGGACAGGCGGCCCGGACCGCCCGGAGCTCGGAGAGGATCAGGTCCCACTCCCCGTCCTTCACCCAGCCCAGGTCCACCACCATGTCGATCTCGTCGGCGCCGTTGGCCACGGCGTCCTGGGTCTCGAAGACCTTGACGGCGGTGGTGGAGTAGCCGTTGGGGAAGCCGATGACGGTGCACAGGGTGAGCTGGTCCCCGGCGTACTCCCGCGCCCGGCGGAGGTAGGAGGGGGGGATGCAGACGCTGGCGCAGTGGTAGGCCATGGCCTCGTCGCAGAGGTCCCGGATCTGGGCCCAGGTACACTCCGGCTTGAGCAGGGTGTGGTCACAGCGGGAGAGAATGTCGTTGTGGTCCAAGGGAAGCACTCCTTTCCTGGATGGGGTGGCGGTCAGTTCAGGTATTTTTTCAGGATGGCGCTGAGCTTGTCAAAGTCGATGGGCTTGGCCAGGTGCTCGTTCATCCCGGCGGCCTTGGCGGCCTGGACGTCCTCGACGAAGGCGTTGGCGGTCATGGCCACGATGGGTACGCTCAAAGAGTCGGGGCGGCCCAGGGAGCGGATGGCCATGGCCGCGTCGTAGCCGGACATCACCGGCATCTGAATGTCCATGAAGATCATGCGGTAGAGGCCGCTCTCCCCGGCGATGACCTTGTCCACCGCCACCTTGCCGTTCTCGGCCTCGTCCACCTCCAGCCCGGCCATCTCCAGGATCTCCCTGGCGATCTCCCGGTTCAGGTCGTTGTCCTCCACCAGCAGGACCCGGACGCCGTCGTAACGGCTGTCCTGGAACTCCCGGAGCTGGTCCTGGGGGGCGGGGCCGGCGGCGGGGCCGCCGTCGGCCCGGATGGCCTTGAACTGGCGGATCAGGCCGGAGCGGAACACCGGCTTGGACAAAAAGGCGTTCACCCCCGCGGCCCTGGCCTCCGGCTCCACGTCCGACCAGTCGTAGGCCGAGAGGATGATGACCGGCAGGTCGCTGCCCACGGCGCGGCGGATGGCCTTGGCCGTCTCCACCCCGTCCATCTCCGGCATCCGCCAGTCCAGGATGACGGCGTAGAAGGGGTCGGGGCCGTCCTCGGCCTGGCGGACCCGCTCCACCGCCTCCCGGCCGCTGGTACAGCCCTCGCCGCGCATCCCGATCTGGTGGAGCAGTTCGCACACCGAGTCACAGGCGTCCTGGTCGTCGTCCACCACCAGCACGGGCAGGTCGGCCAGCTCCGAGGCGTCCAGCTCCTGGGCGTCCTGGAGCTTGAGGAAGATGGTCACCACGAAGGTGGAGCCCTTGCCCTCCTCGCTCTCCACCCGGATGGAGCCGCCCATCTGGCCGACGATGTTCTGGGTGATGGTCATGCCCAGGCCGGTGCCCTGGATCCGGCTGACCCGCACGTCCTCGGCCCGGCTGAAGGGCTCGAAGATGTGCTTGAGGTACTCCTGGGACATCCCGATGCCGTTGTCCCGGAAGGTGAACTCGTACCCCGCCAGCTTGTGGGTGCGGGTGGGCAGCTCCCGGACCGCCAGGCTGATGGTCCCCCCGTCGGGGGTGTACTTCACCGCGTTGCTCATGATGTTGACGAAGGCCTGCTGGATCCGCAGGCTGTCCCCCAGCACGTCCTCGTGCTGAATGTCCTGGATGCGCACGTCCAGGTGGTGGCCGCCCTGGCGGATCTGGGGCTGTACCATGGTCAGGAGGTTGTTGAGCAGGTCCGAGAGGTTGAAGGCCTCCTCGTTGAGGGTGATGGCCCCGGACTCGATCTTGCTCATGTCCAGCACGTCGTTGATCAGCCCCAGCAGATACCGGCTGGAGGTGGAGATCTTGCCCAGGGCGTCCCGGACCCGGGCGGGGTCGTCCAGGTGGGCCTCGGCGATGGCGGTCATGCCGATGATGGCGTTCATGGGGGTGCGGATGTCGTGGGAGACCTTGGAGAGGAAGTCGGTCTTGGCGCTGCTGGCCTTCTTGGCCTGGGCCAGGGCGTCCTGGAGCAGTTGGCGCTGGATCCGCTCGGCGTTCACCGCCTCGTCCACACAGCGGATGCCGTAGACGGTGACGTGCTCGGCGGCGCTGAGGCTCACGTCGGCCATGTGCAGCTCGAAATACTCCTGCCCCTGGTCGTTGGGCCGGACCTGGTAGCGCACGGAGAAGTCGGGCCCCTGGGCGAAGCGCTCCAGGATGGCCGCCGGGTCGCACAGGGCGGCCATGCGCTCTTGGTACTCGGGCAGGATGTAGTTGTCCACCAGGAAGCGCATGGTCTTGGTGTAGGAGCCGTCGATCAGCGCGCCCAGGTGGGCGGGGAGGTCGGGGCGGCTCTGGATCAGCTGGCAGGAATCCCGGTCCAGGTCGGCGTAGTAGATCACGTCGTAGTCCCCGCTCAGGGCGGCC
>CANRBW010000087.1 GCA_947628975.1 uncultured Oscillospiraceae bacterium
GTCCACCTCCGCCAGGTCCCGGTCGAAGGCGCAGCCGATGTGGGTGGCGAAGCCCCGGTCGTTGGCGCCGATGACGCCCACCTCCTGGAGCTTGCGGCACACGGCGGTACAGCGCCGGCAGAGGATGCACTTGGAGTTGTCCCGCACCAGGTGGAGGGCGCTGGCCTCCACCCGGGGCAGCAGCTCGTCGTTGGCGTAGCGCACCGCGTCCAGGCCGAACTCCGCGGCCAGCTCCCGCAGCTCGCAGTGGGCGTTGCGGGCGCAGGTGAGGCAGTCCATGCGGTGGTTGGAGAGGATGAGCTCCAGGGTCAACTTCCGGGACTTGCGGACCTTGGCGGTGTTGGTCTGGACCTCCATGCCCTCGCTGACGGGGTAGACGCAGGAGGCCACTAGGCTGCGGGCCCCCTTGACCTCCACCACGCAGATGCGGCAGGCGCCGATCTCGTTGACCCCTTTCAGGAAGCACAGGGAGGGGATCTTGATGCCCACGTTCCGAGCGGCCTCCAGAATGGTCGTGCCCTCGGGGACGGTGACGGGAATGTCGTTGATGGTGAGATGGACCATGTTCTTTTCCATTGTCGCGTCCCTCCTCTTAAGATTTGCTGATGGCGCCGAACTTGCAGTTTTCCATGCACGCGCCGCACTTGACGCACTTTTCCGCGTCGATGCTGTGGGGGGCCCGGAGCTGGCCGGTGATGGCCTGGGCCGGGCAGTTCCGGGCGCACAGGGTGCAGCCCTTGCACTTGGTCGGGTCGATGGTGAAGCGCAGGAGGTTCTTGCACACCCCGGCGGGGCAGCGCTTCTCCACCACATGGGCGATGTACTCGTCCCGGAAGTGGGCCAGGGTGGACAGCACCGGGTTGGGGGCGGACTGGCCCAGGGCGCACAGGGCGGAGGACTTCAGGTGCTCGCACAGCTCCTCGATGGTGTCGATGTCCTCCAGGGTGCCGTTGCCGTCGGTGATCTTACACAGGAGATCGTAGAGGCGCTTGGTCCCGATGCGGCAGGGCGTACACTTGCCGCAGGACTCGTCGATGATGAACTCCAGGAAGAACTTGGCGATGTCCACCATGCAGTTGGTGTCGTCCATCACGATGAGGCCGCCGGAGCCCATCATGGAGCCGATGGCCATGAGGGAGTCGTAGTCGATGGGGGTGTCGATCAAGCTGGCGGGGATACAGCCGCCGGAGGGGCCGCCGGTCTGGGCGGCCTTGAAGGTGTGGCCGCCGGGGACGCCGCCGCCGATGTCCTCCACGATGGTCCGCAGGGTGGTGCCCATGGGGACCTCCACCAGGCCGGTGTTGGTGATCTTCCCGCCCAGGGCGAAGACCTTGGTGCCCTTGCTCTTGGCGGTGCCGATGGCGGCGAACTTGTCCGCGCCGTTGTTGAGGATCCAGGTGATGTTGGCGTAGGTCTCCACGTTGTTGAGCAACGTGGGCCGCTGCCACAGGCCCTTCACCGCGGGGAAGGGGGGACGGGGCCGGGGCTCGCCCCGGTGGCCCTCGATGGAGGTCATCAGGGCGGTCTCCTCGCCGCAGACGAAGGCGCCGGCGCCCAGGCGCAGCTCGATGTCAAAGTCGAAGCCGGAGCCGAAGATGTCCTTGCCCAGGAAGCCCAGCTCCCGGGACTGGGCGATGGCGGTGTTCAGCCGGTCCACGGCGATGGGGTACTCCGCCCGGATGTAGATGTAGCCCTGGTGGGCGCCCACGGCGTAGCCGGCGATGGTCATGGCCTCCAGCACGCTGTGGGGGTCCCCCTCCAGCACCGAGCGGTCCATGAACGCGCCGGGGTCGCCCTCGTCGGCGTTGCAGGCCACGTACTTCACCCCGTCGGGGCTCACCGCGTCGGCGGTGAACTGCCACTTCATCCCCGTGGAGAAGCCCGCGCCGCCCCGGCCCCGGAGGCCGGAGTTCTTCACCGCGTCGATGATCTCCTGGGCGGGGGTCTTCTCGGTGAGGATGCGGCTCAGGGCGGTGTAGCCCCCCACGCCCACATACTCGTTGATGTCGTCGGGGTTGATCACCCCGCAGTGGCGCAGGGCGATACGCATCTGCTTTTTGTAGAAGCGGCTCTCCGGCAGGGTGTGGACGGCGCGGCCGTCCTCCTGGTGGAGCAGGCGCTCCACCAGCTGGCCCTTGCCGATGTGGGTGTCCACGATCTCCGGCACGTCCTCCACGGTGACGTGGGAGTAGAACGCGCCCTCGGGGTAGATGACCATGATGGGCCCCATGGCGCACAGGCCGAAGCAGCCGGTGTGGACCACCTTGGCGGTCTTGTCCAGGCCCTTGGCCTTCAGCTCCTGGTCCAGCGCCTGGAGGATGGCCGGGGAGTTGGAGGAGGTACAGCCGGTGCCGGCGCAGACCAGAATGTGGTACTTGTAGTCCTCGGTGTTCTGGGCCTCGATGGGGAAGTCCGAGGTGTGGCGGAGGGCCAGGCGGCCCTGCATCTCCTCCCGCAGGGCGGTCAGTTCAGCGGTGGTTTTCATTTCCATGCCCTCCTTATTATTGGTATTTGGCCAGGATGGGGCCGATCTGGTCGGGGGTGAGGCGGCCGTAGACCTGGTCGTTGATCATCATCACCGGGGCCAGGCCGCAGGCGCCGATGCACCGGCAGGCGTCCAGAGAGAACTTCCCGTCCAGGGTGATGCCCCCGGCCTTGATGCCCAGCTTCTTCTCCAGCTCCGCCAGGATGTCCCCCGCGCCCTTGACGTAACAGGCGGTGCCCAGGCAGAGGCTGATGCGGTACTTGCCCTTGGGGTTCATGGAGAACTGGGCGTAGAACGAGGCCACGCCGTAGACCTCCGAGAGGGGGATGTCCAGCCCCTCGGCGATCATGATCTGGGCCTCTTCGGGGAGATAGCCGAAGATCTCCTGGGCGGCCTGGAGCACCGGCATGGTGGCCCCCGCCTGCCCCTTGTGCGCCTCGATGACCTTCTTCAGCTCCTCCTCCTGCTGAGGGGTGCCGTGGTAGGGGATCACCGTCTTGCAATTTGGCATACGTTTTCCTCCTGTCTTGACGCGCCGGGGGGCGCGCCTGGCTTGATTCCGTACTATTATACAAGAAAAAGACCTGTTAGTATAGGCTAATTTTTCGGAAATCCGTCAAATTTTTGCCTCCCGGAGAGGCGGAGAACGGTCAACTTGCCAGCAATTGGAGAATGCCTTGACAGACGGGGGGTCGGCGAATATAATAGATGGGAATTCTTGGGGAGGAAGCTCCCCCAACGGGTAAGGAGGCCCTATCTATGTCAGGTCGCGTATACAATTTTTCGGCCGGTCCGTCCATGCTCCCCCTGGAGGCGCTGGAGCGCGCCGGCGCCGAGATCACCAACTATGCCGGCTCCGGGATGAGCGTGATGGAGATGTCCCACCGCTCCAAGGTCTTCCAGAAGATCTTTGACGACACCCAGGCCAAGTTCCGCAAGCTGATGAACGTCCCGGAGGGGTACAAGATCCTCTTCCTCCAGACCGGGGCCTCCGGGCAGTTCTCCATGGTCCCCCTGAACCTCATCGGCAAGACCGGCAAGGCCGACTACGCCGTCACCGGCAACTTCTCCAACATCGCCTACAAGGAGGCCAAGAAGTACGGCCAGATCCACCTGGCCGCCTCCAGCGAGGACAAGAACCACACCTACATCCCCGCCCAGTCCCAGCTGGACCTGGACCCGGAGGCCAGCTACTTCTACTACTGCGCCAACAACACCATCTACGGCACCGAGTGGTCCTACGTCCCCGACACCGGCGCGGTGCCCCTGGTCTGCGATATGTCCTCCGACATTCTCTCCCGCCAGGTGGACGTGAGCAAATACGGCGTCATCTTCGCCGGGGCCCAGAAGAACATGGCCCCCGCGGGGCTGACGGTGGTGGTCATCCGGGAGGATCTGGCCGGGCACGAGCTGCCCTTCACCCCCCTGATGATGAACTACAAGACCATGATCGACAAGGACTCCATGTACAACACGCCCCCCTGCTGGTGCATCTATATGCTGGGGCTGGTGCTGGACTGGCTGGAGGAGCAGGGCGGCGTGCCCGGCATGGAGAAGATCAAGCACGCCAAGGCCCAGATGCTCTACGACACCATCGACAGCTCCCGCCTCTTCACCTGCGCGGTCCAGCCGGGCAGCCGCAGCGACATGAACGTCACCTTCCGCACCGCCAGCGAGGAGCTGGACGCCAAGTTCGTCCAGGAGTCGGTGGCCGCCGGCTTCACCAACCTGAAGGGCCACCGCTCTGTGGGCGGGATGCGGGCCTCCATCTACAACGCCATGCCCACCGAGGGCGTGGAGAAGCTGTGCGACTTCATCCGTAAGTTCGACAAGGAGAACTGAGCCGGGCCTGTCCCGGACCACCGCGGACGGGGGCGGAGCGCCCCCGGGAAAAGAAAAAAAGGAGAACCGTCTGCCATGTATCAGATCAAGACCCTCAACAAGATCGCCAAGGTCGGCCTGAACACCCTCAGCGCCGACAAGTACACCGTCTCCGACAGCGCCGCCGACCCCGCCGGCATCCTGGTGCGCTCGGCGGATATGCTGGAGGCGGAACTGCCCGACAGCCTCCTGGCCATCGCCCGGGCCGGGGCGGGGACCAACAACATCCCCATCCCCCGCTGTTCCGAGGCGGGCATCGTGGTCTTCAACACCCCCGGCGCCAACGCCAACGCCGTGAAGGAGCTGACCACCTGCGCCCTGCTCCTGGCCTCCCGGAAGGTGAGCGCCGGCTCCAAGTGGCTGGACGCCCAGGCCGCCCAGGGCCTGGAGGTCAGCGAGGTGGTGGAGAAGGGCAAGAGCCAGTTCGCCGGGCCGGAGCTGCTGGGCAAGACCCTGGGCGTCATCGGCCTGGGGGCCATCGGCGTGCAGGTGGCCAACATCGCCGTCAAGCTGGGGATGACCGTAGTGGGCTACGACCCCTACCTCTCCGTCCACTGGGCCCTCTCCCTGAGCCGGGCGGTGAACTTCACCGCCGACCTGGGCGAGCTCTACCGCCAGGCGGACTATATCACCATCCACGTCCCCCAGAACAAGGACACCAAGGGGATGCTCAACGCCGCCGCCATCGCCCAGATGAAGGACGGCGTCCGGGTGGTGAACATGGCCCGGGGCGGGCTGGTGGTGGAGGCCGACGTCATCGCCGCCCTGGAGAGCGGGAAGATGGCCGCCTACGTCACCGACTTCCCCACCAACGCCCTCATGGCCGCCCCCAACGTCACCGCCCTGCCCCACCTGGGCGCCTCCACCCCGGAGAGCGAGGACAACTGCGCGGTCATGGCCGCGCGGGAGCTGGCCGACTACCTGGAAAACGGCAACATCGTCAACTCCGTGAACCTGCCTGAGTGCGTCATGCCCTGGACCGGCACCGCCCGGCTTTGCATCCACCACCGCAACAGCCCCGGCATCCTGGCCAGCGTCACCGGCGTGCTCAGCGCCGAGGGGATGAATGTGGAGAATATGACCAACAAGTCCCGTGGGGACTACGCCTACACCATGGTGGACGTGGACCAGGCGCCCCCCGCCTCCGCGGTGGAGCACATCCGCTCCCTGGAGGGCGTGCTCCGGGTCCGCCTGCTGGAGAAGTAAACCCACCGCCGCGACACCGCGGGAGGGGCGTCTGCCCCTCCCGCGGTCGCTCTTTTGAGGGGCGCGGGGAAAATGGTTTCCTCTTGACTTTCTTTTGGGGAATAGTATACTCTATCTTTAGTAAACGCACAGCGGAGAACGGCCTTGAAAGGAGAGCGCGCCAATGTATCCCATCGTCAAGAAAGAAGTGCTGAACCCCACCGTGAGCCGGATGGAGATCCTGGCCCCCTATGTGGCCGCCAAGGCCCAGCCGGGGCAGTTCATCATCCTCCGGGTGGACGAGGCGGGGGAGCGCATCCCCCTCACCGTGGCGGGCTGTGACCCCCAGGCGGGCACGGTCAGCATCATCTTCCAGATCGTGGGGGCCACCACCGAGCGGCTCAACCACCTGGAGGCGGGGGACGCGCTCCAGGACTTCGTGGGCCCCCTGGGGGTCCCCACCCACACCCAGGGGCTGAAAAAGGTCTGCGTGGTGGGGGGCGGCGTGGGCTGCGCCATCGCCCTGCCGGTGGCCCAAAAGCTCCACGACCAGGGCTGCGCCGTCACCTCCATCATCGGCTTCCGCTCCAAGGACCTGCTCATTCTGGAGGACGAGTTCCGGGCCTGTTCGGACACCCTCCATGTGATGACCGACGACGGCTCCTACGGCCGGGAGGGGAACGTGTGCGTCCCCCTCAACGAGATGTTCGCCGCCGGGGAGACCTTTGACCAGGTCATCGCCATCGGCCCCCTCATTATGATGAAGTTCGTGGTGGAGGCCACCCGGCCCACCGGCATCCCCTGCATGGTGAGCATGAACCCCATCATGATCGACGGCACCGGGATGTGCGGTGGCTGCCGCCTCACCCTCCACCGGGAGGGCAAGCCGGTGACCAAGTTCGCCTGTGTGGACGGCCCCGACTTCAACGGCTACGAGGTGG